>JACDOC010000016.1 GCA_017656295.1 Bacillus sp. (in: firmicutes)
TCTACGAAACGTCGATGCTTATAAAAATCAAAGAAATTTAAAGAAAAAACGAGTAAATCAATATTTTATAGAGGGAGAGAGTGTGAAGCATGAAAAACATTCAATGGAAATGGCTACTTGTCTTTATTAGTGTTATCTGGTTAGTAAGTGGTTGTACAAACGAACAAGATCAAGTGAGTGCACCAGTAGAAGAAGAGAAGACTTCTGAAACGAAGACAACGAAAACAAGTTCGTCAAGCGAAATCCCGGCAGTGTTTGATCGTCCAATCAAAATCGCGTCTGTCAATCAATTGTCGATCGGGACCTTTACTTCACAATATATTCAAGGGATTAAAGAGCAAGTGGAAGCATTTGGTGGAGAGGTGCAATTTTACAATGCCGATAACGATTTAACGAAAATGGCTTCGCTACTTGATACTGCCATCAACCAGGGAGCGGATGCCATTTTAATTGACCATGGTCGTGCCGACGCTTTGGAAGCAGGTGTAAAAAAAGCGCTTGAAAAAGGAATTCCAGTGGTTGCATTTGACAATGATTTGAATCTTCCTGGAGTAACGGTTATTGACCAAGATGATTATAGTTTGGCGTGGAATTCCCTACGGACGTTAGCTCAAGACTTAAATGGGAAAGGAAATATCGTTTATATTTGGGTAGCTGGCTATACGCCAATGGAAAGACGGAATGTGATCTATGAGGCGTTTAAACAAAGATATCCGAATATTCAAGAAATTGCACGATTCGGTACGGCATCTGCCAACACAGCGTTAGATACGCAAGCCCAAATGGAAGCAATTTTACAACAGTATCCAAATAAAGGAGACATCGATGCGGTATTTGCGACATGGGATGAGTTTGCCAAAGGAGCCGTTAAAGCAATCCAACAAGCTGGACGTGATGAGATTAAAGTATACGGCATCGATTTAAGCGATGAAGATTTACAATTGATTCAGCAGCCGAATTCTCCATGGGTAGCAACTACGGCGACAGACCCATCCGAAATAGGACGTATTCAAGTGCGGTTTGCTTATCAAAAGTTAGCAGGGGAAGAAACACCAGATATTTTCTCAGTTACCCCTTACTTAGTGCACAGGAACCAACTGCCTGAACAAACGGTGACGATGAATGACTTACACCAATACATCCCTGGTTGGGGGCAAGCTGAAGTAGCTGTATCACCATGGATGAAAGCGTTGGAGGAGCGCGTTAAAAATGAGTAAGCTAGAGGTTCTGCAAGTTTGTAAGTCCTTTAATGGAGTTCCGATTTTACAAAATATCAATTTTTCAGTTAAAAGAGGGGAAATTCATGCGCTCATTGGGGCAAATGGTGCAGGAAAAAGTACATTAATGAAAATTTTAGCTGGTGATTACGAAAAAGATGCCGGAGAACTATGGATTGACGGGAGAAAGGTGCACTTTACATCACCCGAAGACGCTTTACAACATGGCGTTGGGATGGTCGTTCAAGAAGTCGATACCGCGCTTGTCCCAACGCTTTCAGTCACAGAAAATGTCTTGCTTCCGTTTCTTACATCGGCTTCCATGCTAATTCGTCCTACTCAATGGAACAAACGAGCAGCCCAACATTTAGATGAAGTGGGTGCATCGATTCAGGTAACGAAACAAGTTTCTGAGTGTACGATATACGAAAAACAACTCATTTTATTGGCTCGAGCGGTGGCTCAACGAACAAACTATTTAATTTTAGATGAGCCGACCGCTCCGTTATCTTCTTATGAAACGGAGAAGTTGTTCGAAGTGATATCACACTTAAAGGAAAATGGTGTTGGTATCATATTTATTTCCCATCGGTTAAACGAAGTGAAGCGATTAGCCGATCGGGTTACCATTTTACGAGATGGAACTGTTGTTCAAACAGCCTCTACCTCTCAGCTTTCAATAGAGGAAATGATTGAGAAAATGGTGGGGAAGGTAGTAGGCCATAAAAGAAAAACGAAAGAAAAGAAAAAAGAAGTACTTCTATCTATTGATGACCTTTTTGTACCGTCGACCAGTCAAACAGTTCAACTTTCGGTCCATCAAGGGGAAGTCGTCTGTGTAGTCGGGCTCATCGGAGCGGGGAAAAGCGAAACTGCTCGGGCAATTGTCGGAGCGGATCGGGCGGTCGGCTCCATTCAACTATACGGAAACACGTATACCTTTTCTTCACCAGCTGATGCCATTCGTGCTGGCATCTGTCTAGTCCCCGAAGAACGCAGAAAAGAAGGGATTTGGATTGATGAATCGGTCATCCAAAATTTATCGATCCCACAATTGGCTTATGAAAAGAAATGGGTTATCCCTACGTTAAAAGAAAAAGAGGCGATCACCATCATCGAAAAATTACGAATTAGGGCCGCTTCCTTGTATGAGCCATTACGTTATTTGAGCGGAGGAAATCAACAAAAGGTCGCGATTGGTAAATGGTTATCCATTCCTGCATCCGTTTACGTATTTGATGAGCCGACGAAAGGAATCGATATCGGGTCAAAAGAAGAAGTGTTTCGCATCATCGAAGAATTAGCTCAAAATGGGAAAGGCATTCTTTATTTTACATCGGATGTGGATGAAGCTTTCGCAATTGCCGATCGTATTTTAATCATGCAAGATGGGGTAATTAAAAATGAGTTGCTGCCAAGTGAAATCGATGTACCAACATTAACGAAGGCAGTATCAGGAGGGATTTAGTCGTGACACAACCCGTCGTAACGAAAGAACAAGTAACCTATAAAAATGGGTTTTCATTGGGCACCTTCTTTAATAAATATGGAACACTTTTGGTTATCGTTGGAATCATTTTCTTTTTTAGTATTACAAACGACCGCTTTTTCACGTATAGCAATTTCACCGATATATTGCGTTCGATCTCGATTGTTACGTTTGTAGCTCTTGGCGTCACATGCTCACTCATTGTCGGCGGCTTTGATTTATCGGTTGGGTCAATTGTTAGCATGAGCACGATTACAAGTGCGGCGATGCTCGTTTGGTATCGGCAAGAGCTTCTTGTCGCCTTAGTCGTTCCCATCCTCGTCGGGCTACTTATCGGGCTGTTCAATAGTTTTGTTGTAATTCGTTTAAGAATCCCAGATTTATTAGGGACGTTAGCGGTCATGTATATCATCAATGGGGTCCATTTAACAGCAACAAAAGGGTATTCCATCTACAATAATATGATGTTAACCAATGGAGAAATGGCACCTGGTAAATTTATCCCTTCATTTTTATTTATTGGTCAAGGAAAATGGTTATCGATTCCGTTTCCCGTTCTTCTCATGCTTGCTGCGGTCATATTTCTTCATTTATTTTTTCGATACACAAAGACGGGCAGATTGCTCTATGTAACGGGTGGCAATCCTGAAGCGGCACGCTTGTCAGGAATTTCGGTGAATCGTTACCGGACCTATGCGTACTTGTTAAGTGCATTTTTTGCTTCGGTTGCCGGTATCGTTTTAGCTGCTAGAGTCGGTACTGGACAAGTGTCAGCAGGAGCTTCCTTATTAATGGATGCCGTCGCTGCTTCTTTTATTGGGTATTCCGTGTTTGGTCAAGGAAAACCAAACGTCATTGGCACGTTTTTCGGGGCAGTGTTAATTGGTGTGTTATTGAATGGACTGACGATGTGGAACGTACCGTATTATGCGATGGATATCTTAAAGGGGAGTATTTTAGTGTTAGCGTTAGCGATTATGTACGTGCAGAAAAAAGGAGTTTTTCATAAATAAGTTAGTAAGCGCTAGAATATCATGTTCTAGCGTTATTTTTTTGATGCACAAACATACAAGAGACTAGGTAGAGTTGTCGAAAGTTGTTTTAGAAAAGAAACTGACCAGAAACTGCTTTTGATGTACAATTTTTATTAGAAAATTCAGAAAAATAGGAGGTGCGCCAATGAAGGGGACGATGGAAACGGAATCGCATTCGTCGGTATACATAAAGGATGAAGTGGCGATAGAGAATACATTTTTAACGAATAGCTATCGAGTGGATTTACGAACGTTGTCACCTCAACAAAAAGATCGATTTGTAAAATGTTCAAACATTCGTGATTGGAGTATGGTTACGTGGAAAGATGTCGGCAAACCTTATGAAGTGACAACTTATTCTAAAGATCGCTTAGCATGGGAAAAGGAGCACCATCAAACGATGGATCCAAAAACTTCCTGGCAATTTTTTAATCAAGCGTTTCACGAGTGGTTTGTGAAGGATGTACCAAAAGAAATGGACGATAAAAAGAAAGCATTTTTTCGAAGTTTAAAAAGTTTTCGTTTACAAGAAATTCAAACAGCTCTTCAAGATGTCATCCAAATTCATTTATGGAACTATGTGCATCGGGTCGAAGACGGAATTTGGGACCCTCGTGGAAAGCGGGCACTTTTTGAAGGATTAGATGTAACCAAGCCTAAAATCCTTTTTTTAGGTGCGGCGGAAGGATACGAAGGGATGCAATTAGCGGCCATGTATCCCGGTGCTGAAGTCGTATTAGTGGATTACGATGCCTATTGTCGTGATACAAGATTTCAAGACTTTCCTGAATCGTATCCGTTTTTAGGGGGGGATTTGGCAACAGGTGGTAAAAAAGTATACTATAAAAAAGATTTTCACATTGAATATATCGTAGAAGATATTCGAAATTTACCATTTGGAAAAGAATTTGATATCGTTCTATCGGTCGGGTTACTCGAACATTTTCCAGATGAGAAAAAGCCGGAAGTCATCGAATGGCACCGAAAATTTCTTAAACCGACAGGGTATTGTATTATGACAACGCCACGTAATCAATGGAAATCACGTATGTATTATCGAGTGATGGCCGATGTCATGAACCATACGTACCGTGAATTGATGACGGTCGAACAAATGGGACTCTATGCCTATGAAAACGGATTGAATATTGAACGTCACGGATATATAAAAGTTCATAATGGATTGATTGCCACCGTAAGATAGCCCTCTTAAAAAAGGGTTGTCCCAATATTTAGAGACAACCCTTCCTTTTATAGTTCATCAAAACCATTATCGACATAATTGACTTTCGTGTATTGTCGTGATTTTTGTTCAAAGAAATCGGATTTCCCTAAATCAACTTCCTCATACGCTTTAATCCAACGAAGAGGGTTCTTGCGATATCCTTCAAACGGTCGATCATATCCCAATTGATTGGCACGAACATTTGCATAAAACTTAATGTAATCTTCTACTTCATTAATAAAAATTCCATCAATGCGATGGCCGATAATGTATCTTGCCCATTCGATTTCTAATTCAGCTGCTTGAAGAAATGTTTGCTGAACAAAAGGTTCAAGCTTTTTCTTATATTCGGGATATTCATTCAATATTTCTTTAAAAATTTTCACAAACAAGTCTACGTGAATATGCTCATCGCGATTAATGTAATTAATCATCGTGCTTGTAGCTACCATTTTTTGATTACGAGCAAGGTGATAGAAAAAGGCGAAACCTGAATAGAAAAATAAACCTTCTAAGATTACATCAAACACAATGGACTTTAATAAATGTTCTACGTTTGGTTGTTCGACAAAATCTCGGTATCCCCGAACGACAAAATCGTTTCGTCGTTCTAAAATGGGCTCTGTTCGCCAAAATTCAAAGACTTCATCTTGTTTTTGTTTGGACACCAAGCTTGATAACACGTACGAGTAGGAATGGTTATGAATCACTTCCTGCTGGGCAAGCATAATCATGAGGGCATTTAAACTAGAATCCGTTAAATAATCGGCTACTTTTCCTGCATAATCGGTTTGAATGCTGTCTAAAAGTGCCAATAGCCCAATAATTTTTAAAAAGGTATCTTGTTCTGCTTCACTTAAATTCGGAAATTGTTTTATGTCTTGAGCCATATTGATTTCAAAAGGCGTCCAAAAGTTGGCCAGCATTTTTTTATATTTAGGATAGGCCCATGGAAAACGAACATCGTCCCAATTTAAAACATTTGAAGATTTCCCATTGATGATTCCAGTTGATCGGTTTGGGGCTGTTTTATCCATTAACGTTCGTTTCGATACGGAATGCATAGCTTGAACCTCCCATTGTTTAACTTGAGCACGAATCGCATTCTTCTAACAGTGAAGAAGTTGACCGTAAGTAATATGTGGTTTTTAATCCAGATGACCAAGCAAGTAAGTGTAATTCCAATAATTCTTTTGCTTTTATGTTATTTTGAACATACAAGTTAAACGAAATGGATTGATCAATATGCCGTTGACGGGCCGCATTTTGACGGATGCTCCAACGTTGGTCGATAAAATAGGCTGATTTATAAAACCAAGTAGTTTTTTCATTTAAATCTGGAGCAGTGACCGGAATCTTATAATCCTTCTTTTCTTCTGAGTAGTGTTTTTGAAAGATCGGGTCGATACTAGGTGTACTTCCTGCAATCAGTGCTGTTGAAGAATTCGGAGCAACGGCTAATAAATAGCTGTTACGAATCCCATATGTTTGTACATCTTTTGCTAGACGTTTCCACGGAAACGGCGACTTCGTTGCATTCAAATACCCACGCTTTTCAAAATAGGTTCCGGTTTCCCATTCAGAACCGCAAAATGCAGGAGCATATCCTTTTTCTTTTGCCAATTTCATGCTGGCATGAATCGTTAAAAAGGCGATTTTTTCGTATAAGCGATCGGCATACGCTACCGCTTCATCGCTCTCCCATGTAATGCCTTTTAAAGCTAATAAATGATGCCAGCCAAACGTACCTAATCCAATGGCCCGGTACTTTTTATTCGTTAATTGAGCTTGTAAAACAGGAATCCGATTCAAATCAATAACGTTATCGAGCATACGAACTTGAATCGGGATCAGTCGTTCGAGAACATCTTCCATCACCGCACGGGCTAACGAGATGGACGATAAGTTACAAACGACAAAGTCACCAGGACGTTTTTCAATTATTATTTTTCCATCTTCGGTATATTGTGTCGATTGAATCGTTGGGCTTTGATTTTGGGTAATTTCGGTACACAAATTGCTAGAATAAATCATCCCCAGATGCTTCATTGGATTTTTTCGATTAACCTCATCCCGGTAAAACATAAACGGGGTTCCTGTTTCTAATTGACTCTTTAAAATTCCTTTCATAACTTCGATTGCGGGTACTTTTTCTTTTGATAGCATTGGGTGGTTGACGCATTCGAAATATTTCTCACGAAAAGAACCTTGTCCTTTTTTTTCATCGTAAAAGTCTTCCAATGAATAACCCATCACTTTTCGAACTTCATGTGGGTCAAAAAAATACCAATCTTCGCGGGCTTCCACTTTTTCCATAAATAAATCGGGGATGCATACTCCTGTAAATAAGTCGTGCGTACGGAAGCGTTCGTCCCCGTTATTTAACTTCGCATCTAAAAAGGAAAAGATGTCTTTATGCCAAACGTCGAGGTAGACACAAATGGCTCCTTTTCGTTGACCGAGCTGATCGACGCTAACGGCCGTGTTGTTTAACTGCTTCATCCACGGAAGAACACCGGAGGAAGCTCCTTTAAATCCTTTTATATCACTTCCTCGGCTTCGGATTTTTCCAAGATAGACACCGATTCCACCACCATATTTGGATAAGTTGGCAATATCCGTATTGCTATCAAATATTCCTTGTAAACTATCATCCACCGTATCTATAAAACAACTAGATAATTGTCCATATGTTTTCCCAGCATTTGCTAGAGTAGGGGTAGCGACTGTCATATATAAATGGCTTAACGCCCAATACGCTTCTTGGATATAGTGCATTCGGATTTCAGCTGGTTCATCTTGCATTAACGTCATAGCGATGATCATCCAACGTTCCTGAGGTAGTTCATAAAGTTCTTTATCGTACCCACGTGCTAAGTACCGGTCAGATAACGTTCGTAAACCAATGTATGTAATCAATTGATCTTTGGAAGAATCGATGAACTTTTCAAGCTGTTCAATTTCCTTTTGTGTATACTTTTTGAGTAAAAACGGAGCGTAGATCCCTTTATTTACTAATGTAACGATTAAGTCGTAAAAAGACCCGTATTTTTGTTGAACATGATATCTACGATTCCGGGCAGCTTGACGATACAATTGGTGGAGATGTAAGTGAGCAGCAACATATGTCCAATCAGGTTCTTCTACATCGATTTGGGCTAAGCTTTCTAATATCATTTCATGGAGCCATTCAGCTTCAGAAAGCCAAGGTTTATGAGATAACACTCGATTACTTCGACAAATAAGATGCTCGACGTATTTTGATGGAAAACGAGGGCTTATTTCCGAAAAGATTTCTTCAGACAAAAGAGTCGTCAGTTGTGTCATATGGTTTCCTCCTATTTAGTCAAAATAAATAAAAAAGCCGCTCCCAAAATTGAGCGGATCAAACGATAGGAAAAGGAGGATGCCACCTTTTCACCTATCGTTTCATCTTCTCAATCCCCGGAGAATCGAAACTACTCCAAAAACAGGCAGGTCTCCTGACTTATGCTTCCTCCTACTTAGGACCCTTCCCGTATAGACGCCGATTAAGCTGGTCTAAACAGTGGATGTGTCCTGTTCGTCCACACTTACAGTTGCGGGGACAGTTCCGGAATTTCACCGGATTCCCTATTAAGTCCAGTTTGGACACCTGTTTTCGTGGTGAAAACACAATATATTGTTGTGGTAATTTGCGGTAACACTATATATCGTAAATGATTCTACCACACTCGACATATAAAAAACAACCAAAAAGTCCACCATTTTTGAAAATTGTACCATCTTTCTTGTTGTAACAAATTTGTAACACGAAAATCGTTGACGAAGAGGGGAGTACAACTTATAATGAAATTGAAAATCGTTCTCAATCAAAAAAATTACCCCCTCTATACAAGGATGGAGAATGATTCATGAAAAACCCCCTTTTGCCCTAGAAAAAGACGAGTCATAGCGACTCGTCTTTTTTTGTTGTGCGCCCGGCATGGGTGTAATCTATAGGGTTAATGAAATTCCACATCAATACGTCGACGTTGAGGTGGATTTTTTTTCGTTGCCCGAATCTCTAATATCCCATTGCGGTACGTGGCTTTAATCGAAGATTCGTCGATATCAGCAGGTAGGGTAAGGGAACGATGAAACTTACCGAAATACCGCTCTTGATGATGGGTTTGCTCTTCTTTAACGTCATAATGCCGTTCAATCTTACCACTGATTGATAATACGTTATGATCGACATCAATCGTTACATCTTCTTTTCTCTCTAGACCAGGAATTTCACAATGAACAATCACTTCGCGGTCGGTTTCATGTACATCCATTCTTGGTGTGCCAAAACGTTCCGGTGTCCAAGAAAACAGTTGTGGAAAACTGGAATTAAAAAACCGCTCTAAATCTCGTTGAAAACGTGTAAATGGATGTTCATACGGTGTTAGAGCCATTCGTTTTATCCCCCTTCGTTAAATGGTTCGAAATTAGTTTTAATAAGTTCAAAAATATTATTCATTAATAATAAAAAACGCGAACAAATGAAGGCGCTTTCATGAAAATTATAAAAATTTATTATTTTTAGTATTGTTTTCCTAAAGTAATCATGTTATATTGTCTATCATACAAAAACAATTGTACTCTACGAAAATACAAAAAATGAGGTGAGGCACTCATGAATGGCGTGATTAAAATTGGGTTGTTAGGCTTAGGGACGGTCGGTTCTGGGGTGGTAAAAATTATCCGTAATCACCAAAAAGAGTTACAACATCAAGTCGGTTGCCCGGTACACGTTCAAAAGGTGTTATTACGCGACGTAAATAAAAGGCGCCTAGTCGATATTGAAAAAGATTTGTTAACAACTGATCCAGATGAAGTGATTAATGATCCAGAAATTGATGTGATTGTAGAGGTAATGGGAGGAATTGAAGAGGCTCGTAAGTATATTTTACAAGCATTAAATAATAACAAGCATGTTGTTACGGCAAATAAAGATTTAATTGCATTGTATGGTTCCGAGTTACAGGACGCGGCAAACAGAAATGGATGCGACTTGTATTACGAAGCAAGTGTTGCTGGTGGTATCCCAATCATTCGTACCATTATCGATGGGCTCGTCTCCGATCGTATTCAAAAAGTGATGGGGATTGTCAATGGAACAACAAACTATATTTTAACGCAAATGGACCAAAAAGGGTTGCCATATGAAGTCGCTTTAAAACAAGCGCAAGACTTAGGATTTGCCGAAGTCGATCCTACATCAGATGTAGAAGGTCTAGATGCGGCCAGAAAAATGGCCATTTTAGCTCGACTTGCATTTTCGATGAATATCGATTTAGAAGATGTGGAAGTAGAAGGAATTGCGAACGTTTCGAAAGAAGACTTAGAGTATGGAAAACAATTTGGGTACACAATGAAGCTAATCGGATTTGCACATCGAGATCAAAATCGGGTTGAAGTGAGTGTACAACCTACGTTTCTCACTCAAGGACACCCATTAGCGTCCGTAAATAATGAATACAATGCGGTGTATGTCACTGGTGAGGCCGTAGGTGAAACGATGTTTTACGGACCGGGTGCAGGTAGCTTACCAACAGCTACATCCGTTGTAGCCGATATCGTTTCCGTCATTAAACATATGCGGCTTGGGGTAACAGGTCGGGAATCGTTCCGCCCGCAATTTGAAAAACAATTAAAAAATCCAGACGAACGGTTTGCCAAATATTTTTTAAGACTTCACTTGAAGGATGAAGTCGGTACGTTTGCTGAAATGACGAGCTTATTTGCGAAGTACAATGTAAGCTTTGAAAAAATTTTACAACTTCCTTTGAAAAACGAAAATACAGTTGAAGTTGCTGTCGTCACTCACCATGCATCATTATACCAATACCAACATTTATTGCATGAACTAAAACGACTAGATGTTGTGAAAGATTTCATCAGCATATACCGTGTTGAAGGGAGCTAGCCAGCATGTTATGGGAAGGATTATTAAAAAAGTATCACGATTATTTACCGGTTACAGAGAAAACACCAGCACTCACCCTACAAGAAGGAAATACGCCGCTTCTCTTTTTACATCGTCTGTCTGAACAATGGGGAATCAAATTATACGTAAAAGTGGAGGGGGCGAATCCAACTGGTTCGTTCAAAGACCGTGGAATGGTCATGGCAGTTGCGAAAGCAGTAGAAGAAGGAAGCCGTACAGTCATTTGTGCGTCTACTGGAAATACATCTGCCTCAGCTGCTGCGTATGCAGCTCGGGCAGGCATTCGTTCTATAATCGTCATTCCTCACGGGAAAATTGCCTACGGAAAATTAGCTCAAGCCATTATGTATGGGGCAGACATTGTTCAAATCGAAGGGAATTTTGACCAAGCGCTAGCACTTGTACGAGAAATTAGTCAATCAAGCAATGTAACTCTTGTGAATTCTGTTAATCCTTACCGTATTGAAGGACAAAAAACTGCGGCTTTTGAAATTTGTGAACAATTAGGGAAAGCCCCTGATGTGTTGGCCATACCGGTTGGAAATGCAGGCAACATTACCGCTTATTGGAAAGGGTTTAAAGAATACGATGAACGCCATCATTCCGGTAGGCCAAAGATGTTAGGATTCGAAGCGGAAGGTGCTGCGGCCATAGTTAAAAACGAAGTGATTGAACATCCAGAAACGATTGCGACAGCGATTCGGATCGGTAATCCTGCTAGCTGGAAAAGTGCGTTAGAGGCTTGTGAACAATCAAAAGGCAAAATGTCATATGTTACGGATGAAGAAATATTGCAGGCGTTTCGTTTATTAGCGAAAACAGAAGGGGTATTTGCTGAACCTGCCTCTTGTGCTTCAATTGCCGGAGTAAAAAAACAAGTCGAAGCCGGTCGTATTCCTAAAGGAACAACAGTGGTAGCGGTCCTAACTGGTAATGGTCTAAAAGATCCACAAATAGCAGTAGAACAACTGCAAGTAGAGCCAACCGTTCTTCCTTATGATCAAGATGCCATTAAAAAATATATTTATGGTGTGGTAAACCAATGAGCCAATTATTTTCCCTCCGAATTCCGGCAAGTTCGGCAAATTTAGGTCCCGGATTTGACTCGTTTGGTTTAGCGTTACAAAAATATTTAACCCTTTATGTGGAACGAAATAACGAGTGGGTGTTTCAGCATCAAAGTGATCATTTATCTCATTTGCCAACAGGAGAAGACCATTTCATTTTCCAGGTAGCCCAACAAGTGGCCAAACGGTATGAGCGGACGTTACCTCCATGTCGAGTGATGGTTGAAAGTGATATTCCTTTAGCACGAGGGTTGGGCAGTAGTGCTTCTGCTGTTGTAGCGGGAGTGGAATTAGCAAACCATTTGCTTCAATTAAATTTATCAACAAAGGAGAAAATATCCTTTGGGATTCACTTTGAAGGACACCCAGACAACATCAGTGCGTCTCTTTTAGGCGGCTTTATCATCAATGGTTTTGATGGGAAGGAATTTGATTGGGTTCGAATCGACCAATTCGATGTGGACATCGTTATGATCATTCCACCTTATGAATTAAAAACCGAGCTTGCGAGGTCCGTTCTCCCTCGTCAATTTCAAAGAGAAGAGGCAACAAAGGGAAGCTCCATCGCGAATCTTGTTCTTGCAGCCTTACTTCAAAAAGATTACGAAAAAGCAGGGGATTGGATGGAAAAAGATCTCTTTCATGAACCGTATCGTGCCTCACTGATTCATGATTTTCGGATTATACGTAAACAAGCTAAATATTTTGGAGCTTTCGGTACAACCATTAGCGGAGCGGGGCCAACCATGATTTCAATTGTGCCGAAAGGATTTGGCGAGCACATCCAAAAAAAATTGAGTTATCATTATCCATCATTTGTCATTGAAAAGGTAGGTATTGAACCAAAAGGAGTTCAAGTCCAGTTCTATTCACAAGGACGGACAGAAAATATTGTATAATTAGAAAAGCAGTCAACTAAATTTGATGTTGACTGCTTTTTATGTGCATCGGGAATGTTACATTCCAAGTTCCGTACTACTTTTAATATTTTTAACATATTTTTTAAGATAAAATCATGGTCACATTGAGTGAAATTTTATATAATGATACTTTGGTAGTTATTTAGAAAAAACTAAAAGAAGAATTCTGTATGGTAGTTCATGCAGGAGAGGTTCGCGAACTCCCTCTATAAAAAACTACGGAAAATGTTTATTTTCCTCTATTCTTTTAGTTTTTCATAGAGCAAAGTTCATGGATCCCTTTCTTCTTTCAGTAGATAGACGAAAGGAGATAGATGTATGAAACAGGAAAAAGCAATTGTTGTATTTAGTGGTGGACAAGATAGTACAACATGTCTATTTTGGGCACTAAAACAATTTCAAGAAGTAGAAGCGGTGACGTTTAATTATGGTCAACGCCATTCATTAGAGATAGAGTGCGCAAAAGAAATCACTAAAGAATTAGGTGTGAAACATCATATATTAGATATGAGTTTATTAAATCAGCTCGCTCCCAATGCGTTAACGAGAGATGATATTGAAATCAAACAAGAGCAAGGTCAATTACCAACGACGTTTGTCGATGGCCGAAACTTATTATTTTTATCATTTGCCGCTGTATTAGCGAAACAAATCGGAGCCAAACATATTGTGACAGGAGTTTGTGAAACCGATTTTAGTGGATACCCTGACTGTCGAGATGTATTTATTAAATCCCTCAACGTTACGTTAAATTTGGCGATGGACTATCAATTTGTTATTGATACCCCATTAATGTGGCTGAATAAAGCAGAAACGTGGGAGCTTGCTGACGAGTTAGGTGCATTTGATTATGTCCGTGAAAAAACGTTAACATGCTATAACGGTGTGAAAGGGGACGGTTGTGGAGAATGTCCAGCCTGTCACCTTCGAAAGCGTGGCCTTATTGAATATTTACGGAAAAAAGAAGGGGTGATGAACGGATGATGCAACAAATTTATCCTATCGTTTCTCATCCGTATCGCTACGAATTAAATAAAGACTTTCATTTTGCCGCTGCCCACTATATACCGCATGAAAAAGCAGGCAAATGCAGTCAAGTCCACGGACATACGTATTTTGTCAATGTAACGATTGTAGGCGACCAATTAGATGAAACGGGATTTTTAATTAACTTTCAGGATATTAAAAAATTAATTCACAAAAAATTTGATCACACACTATTAAACGATCATACCGATCAGTTTTCCGATAAAGATCACGAGCGTTTCCCAACAACGGAAATTGTTGCACAAACCATATGGGAAATTATTCAAAAACATTTAGATACATTACCAAATCGACCGAAATGCGTTCAAGTGTTCTTACGCGAAACGCCAACGAGCTACGTGATTTATCGCCCAAAAGACGGTGACTTCCGTGAATAAAATTCCAGTGATCGAAATTTTCGGACCAACCATTCAAGGTGAAGGGATGGTCATTGGGCAAAAAACGATGTTTGTTCGAACAGCTGGATGCGACTATGCTTGCGCGTGGTGCGATTCGGCATTTACGTGGGATGGGTCTGGCAAAGATGATATTCGCTTGCTAACGCCTGAAGAAGTTTGGGATGAGCTGAAAGCATTAGGACAATCCAACTTCTCCCATGTAACGATCTCTGGTGGAAATCCAGCTCTTTTAAAAGGGATTGGCCCGTTGGTTGATTTATTACATGAACATAACATCGTTGTCGCTTTAGAAACACAAGGGAGTCGTTGGCAAGATTGGATGCTTCATATCGATGAGTTAACGTTATCACCAAAGCCCCCAAGTTCCCGTATGGAAACAGATTGGAAAACGTTAGATAAGATCATTGGTCGCCTTTCGGAGGAAGGGAAAGGACAATCAAGTTTAAAAATCGTCGTGTTTGACGAAAAAGATTATGAGTATGCGGTAACGGTACACAAACGATATCCGCATCTTCCTTTTTACATGCAAGCTGGTAATTCATGGGTAAATGATAATAATGATGATGGATTACTGTTACATCGATTAGTGAATCGATACGAATGGTTAATAAGCCGCGTCATGAACGATGAACGCATGACCCGAGTACGCATTCTCCCTCAGCTTCATACGTATGTATGGGGGAATAAGCGAGGAGTATAAAACGGACGGTTCTGCCTATGGTGGAACCGTTTTTTTAATGAAGAGATGGAAAATGACATAAACTAACATTCGAAATATTTACGTAGAACGTTGAAATACCTTTATCATTGGTTAAATAATAAACAAAATTCGGAAGTTATTTAGAAATGGATAACTCCTAGCTTTTTTACAACTTATGAGAGGAAGTATGATTATGGAAATGGTGAAAGTTAGAGATGCGCAAATTGCATATGAAAAGAGAGGTTCGAGTGGACCAACTCTTTTATTTGTTCACCCTCCAGGATTGGGAAGAAAGACGTTTCTTCGTCAACTTCCGCTACAATCGGTGGCACAGCTGTATTTAATCGACTTGAGTGGACATGGGGACAGTGAAACCATCAATTGCTATCCACTATTGGACCTATTTATTGAGCAACTACATGCAATCATTCAAGCTGAACAACTAAAAGAGGTTGTGTTATTTGGTTATTCGGCAGGAGGGTGTGTCGTGCAGAAATTCGTTTTAACGTATCCTCACCTTGTCAAAGGAATCATCTTATCTGGAGGATATCCAATAGTTCGAACAAAAATGTTTCGACTTGAGCATCAAATAGGGATGTATATGGTTCGGCATCATCCGCATGCGTTAACTTCCCTTTTAGCGAAAAGTCACTTTAAAGATCGTTGGTTGGAAGAACAATTACGACAACAAATTGAAGCTGCTGATAGGAAGACGTGGGAAAATTATTATAAAGAAGCACTACATTTTAATTGTGTAAGTGAATTATCCTCTATTACTTGTCCATTAATGCTCCTTTATGGTAAAAATGCAACATGGATCAACAAACATGCATCCTATTATCACGTTTGCCCACAGAAAGAAATTTATTACATCAAGGGGGCTAATCACCAATTGCCGACACGATGGGCAAAAGTCGTCAATCAACTAACATCGGAGTTTATAACAAGAATTTACGATAAATATATTATGTAAACAAAAGGTAATCATCGAATTTTTCTAACTCAATTTTTCAAAGAATGAATATTTCACAATAAACGAATATTCGTCTAGTGAAAAAGAATAATCAAGTGAGGATGTCGAGCGACTCTGCTTTCTTTTACCGAGAGAAAATGCATTGCAACCAATGTTAGTAATAAGTAGCTCTTTAATTTTGAATTTTCAAAATACTTTAAAAATAGGCTATGTTATATTTCATTGTTGACTTTTAGTAAGTTGTACACAAGGCGGCGACTCCAGCGAAAACAATAAGACAAGCAAAACCCATACTTGAGCGTAGCAAGGGAAGCGGCTTGCACCTTGCCCGCGGAAAGCGTCCGCCACAAGCGTAATGTATACATATCATCAGTATCGTTTAAAAGAGCCTAAAAATAAAAAAGGATTTTCAGTTTTTTTTTGGAATTATTTAAATGTATGTTTTTCAATTTTTTACAGGAGGGATGGTATGAAGCAGAAATGGATGTCTTTACTTTTAGCTTGTGGGTTAGCGATTCCGAACGCGGTGAATGCTCAAATCGTTAACGAACAGGAACATTACTATTCCATACTATTACATGAAGAACACGTTCCAGAAAACTTTAAACAACAACTAACGAATGCTGGAATTGAAATTGTTTATGAAGTTGAAGAAATCGGGTTTCTACAAGTAAAAGCGACAGCTGATGAATTCGAAAAAATTCGTACATTTGGACAAGTGGCCATCGCAAACCCAGCTGTATCGTGGGAAGTTCCGGAAGTAGAACAAATTCCACTAGATGCCGAATCGTATACGAATTCCCCATTATGGGATTTGCAGTGGGATATTCAACGCATTACTCAAAACGGAGCTAGTTATGAGTTAGGCACTGGTTCTCATGATGTGGTAGTTGCAATTATCGATACTGGTATTGACCGAGACCATCCTGACCTTGTTGTGAACTTACTACCTGGTTCCAAAAACTTTGTCCCTGAAGGTGGATTTAGAGGAACCGAGCCAGAAGAAACAGGAGATCCTAACGCCTTCGATGATAAACATGGACATGGGAGTCACGTAGCTGGGTCCATTGCCGCCAACGGAAATATGGTTGGTGTTGCACCTAATACAGGTATTCGTGCGTATCGTGTTTTTGGAACTGGATCTGCGGAATCAGCTTGGATTTACGAGGCGATGATAGCGGCAGCAAACGATGGTGCAGACGTCATTTCGATGAGTTTAGGCGGCTTTGATATATTAGGCCAAGTGTTTTATGTTGATCCAGAAACGGGAGAAAAAATAAAGTTAGGGAACGATGTAGCCGATTTCTTGGCATATCAACGAGCGGTTCAATACGTGACGGAAAAAGGTTCGTTAGTCGTCGTAGCTGCGGGAAATGATGGAATTAATGCTACAAACAAACGTGAAGTTACTGACTTTTTAAACGCTGAATACGGTGGGGACGGTTTTTATTTTCAAGGAGCTGGATTTGAAGTACCAGGAACGATTCCAGGTGTGATCACTGTATCTGCTACAGGACCTAACGATGAATTAGCCCTTTATTCCAATTATGGTCCGGGATTTATTGACATTGCAGCTCCCGGTGGTGACTACCGGATGTATTTAGAGTATTTAGCGAATGGTACATTTGATCAATATCTAGAGCAACAACTGTATCGTAACGAATTTACTTTAAGTACTAGTGAAAATGGGGGTTATTATTATAGTATTGGTACTTCCATGGCAACCCCAAAAGTTTCAGCAGTGGCCGCTTTATTAGTCGATAAATACGGAAAGATGGAACCGCATAAACTAGCTGAATTACTTCGAAAAAAAGCCGTTGATCCAGTGAAAGCCCAGGAGAAAAAGGTATTTGGAGCAGGTCATTTAAATGCATTGAATGCCTTACAATAAGAAATTAAAAAGAGCTTCCTTAATGGGGGCTCTTTTTCGTTATAGGTATCTTTCCATTGATTACAGGATATAGAAAAAGGAGAGAAGGGTGTTGGGCATCACTCATCTTGGATCGTTAATTCGGTAAATTGCCAATCGTGACTTTTCGGAAAACGAAGTTCTAAAATTCCTTCCTTATATAAAGCATTACCGCCTTTTTTCTTCACAAGAGCTGGAAGGGAGATAACATGTCGATCATTTTCTTCTGGAACATGCTCTAAAATAACTTGGTTAGAAGTATGGTACAGCTTTAAAGCTGATAAACAGTCTTCCTTTAGCCGAATGCGGACAAACACTTCTTCAAACGTTTCAAATACATCATATTGAAATGGGGATGATGATGGAGCTTTGTCCACTGTGGTTGTTGATAAAGGAGACATTCCTTCATTTTGAAAGTTCCTCATCATGTTGGACATAAAATCAGCCATATATTTCTCAATTTGATTGGGAGAGAACCCTTTCCATGGACTTTGGTCGTTTTTATGGAAAGGGAATAAATTCCATGGTAACATTATAGGTGTCATCCTTTCAAAAAAGGGTACTATCTTAAAAATGATGCCTACATTACTAATATGCGTTTGAGCAACAAACGGTACTTTATATGCATCATTTGACTAAGCTAAGATAAGGCATTCAATTGGAAACGCAAGCCAATAGGTGACAAAATTTTTAAAAAAATCGTTGGAATTTTTTCTGAACAGTAGTAAGATGTTTATTGATAATTGGTATGATGGAAAATGAAAGGGGTCATAGGGGTAATTATTTCAGAATAGTCAATTAGAAAGAAAATTATTTTTATTCTGTAGTAAAGAAAAATTTTTTGTCACAAAAAATTAACATTTTTCAAATTTTACCTTTATCTTAGCATTTCTTAGTGTTAAAATGTCCATGTAAGCGTTTCAATCAAAGACTATTGACTCAATATTATTCTATTATGAAAAAATTTTTTTTAAAAAATTATTTAGGGCGAGATTGTTGGAGGTTTTTCACAATGAGACAGCAAACAGCAACTCAAGGGGTTCCATGGCAACATTTTCATGGTCCAAACCTCGGTTACGTCATGGAAATGTATGAAAAATTTTTAGAAAACCCAGAAAGTGTGGACCCAGAATTAAGAAAAATGTTTGAACAATACGGTCCTCCATCCACAGAATCAAATATAGAAAAAGGCAGACTCGATATTTCTTTCCAACTTCCTTCCAGTCCGACAATGTTATCAAAGGTTGTAGCAGCCGTCAAGCTTGCGGACAATATACGTACATATGGTCATTTAGCGGCTGACATTAATCCATTAACAAATGAAAACAAAGATACACGTCGGATCGAATTAGCTGAATATGATTTAACGGAAGAAGATTTGAAACAAATTCCGAAAGAGTATATTTGTCCTGATGCGCCACCACACGTGCAAAATGGACTCGATACGATTTTGCATTTGAAAGAAGTGTATACGAAAAAACTTGCCTACGAATTTCACCAGGTTCACGATGTCGAAGAGAAAAATTGGCTTCGCCATATGATCGAATCAGGAAAAGTTACAGCCAATTTATCAAAGGCACAAAAAAAGAAACTGTTAAAACGGTTGACAGAAGTTGAAGGGTTTGAAAAATTCCTACACCGGACGTTTGTCGGACAAAAAAGGTTTTCGATCGAAGGCCTTGATGCAATGGTTCCGTTAATAGATGAATTAATTGCCTACTCTGTCGAACATGGTGCGAAAACGGTTAATATTGGTATGGCACACCGTGGACGTTTAAACGTTTTAGCACACGTATTAGGTAAGCCGTACGAAATGATTTTTGCTGAATTTCAACATGCGCCTAACAAAGATTTAATTCCTTCTGAAGGCTCAATTGGTATTACATACGGTTGGACAGGGGACGTTAAATACCACCTTGGAGCTGATCGACGTTTTTCAGCAGATCAAACCAAGCGCGTTCGTGTGACATTAGCGAACAACCCAAGTCATTTAGAGGTGATTAGTCCAATTGTGGCAGGTTACACTCGTGCTGCCCAAGAAGAAAGAACGGTAAAAGGAGTTCCTGTACAAGATACAGAAAGCTCTTACGCGATTTTAATTCATGGTGATGCCGCTTTCCCAGGACAAGGTGTCGTTTCCGAAACATTAAACTTAAGTGGATTGAAAGGATATCAAACAGGTGGATCCATCCATATTATTGCCAACAATATGATTGGGTTTACTACAGAAAGCTACGATTCTCGGACAACTCGTTATGCGTCAGATACAGCAAAAGGTTTTGAAGTTCCTATTGTCCATGTGAATGCTGATGATCCGGAAGCTTGTATCGCTGCAGCTATATTTGCTTATGAATACCGTCGCCGTTTCAAAAAGGATTTTGTAATTGATTTAATTGGATATCGTCGATTTGGACATAACGAAATGGATGAACCAATGGTGACAAACCCATTAATGTATCATATCATCCGTAAGCATCCGACCGTTCGTGCCCTATACGCCGAACAGCTCATAGCAGAAGGAATTATTACAAAAGAAGAAGTGGAACAAATGGATGCGGATGTTCAAGAAAAGCTTCAAAAAGCCTATGACAAAGTTCCAGCTAAAGATGAGGAACCAGACACTACGATGAATCCGCCAAAAGATGTGACGAATGGATTACCTTCGATTAATACAACAGTTTCAGAAGAAGTGCTTCGCCGTCTTAATAGTGAAATGCTTCAATGGCCGGAAGGGTTCCACGTTTATAAAAAGTTGGAACGAATTTTAAAACGTCGTGAAACCGCCTTTAATGATGGAACTATTGATTGGGCCCATGCAGAAGCGTTAGCATTTGCATCCATCCTCCGTGATGGAACCCCAATTCGGATGACTGGACAAGATTCACAACGGGGAACATTTGCCCAACGACATCTCGTTCTTCACGACGAAAAAACGGGGGAAGAATATGTTCCTTTACACCATATAACGGATGCGAATTCTTCCTTTGTCGTCTATAATAGCCCATTAACCGAAATGGCCGTAGTCGGTTATGAATATGGTTATAACGTCTTTGCACCAGAAACGCTCGTATTGTGGGAAGCACAATTCGGTGATTTTGCAAATATGGCGCAAGTGATGTTTGATCAATTTATTGCCGCCGGTCGAGCGAAGTGGGGACAAAAATCTGGTCTTGTGATGTTACTTCCACATGGCTATGAAGGTCAAGGTCCAGAACATTCCAGCGGTCGTGTCGAGCGCTTCTTACAACTAGCTGCAGAAAATAACTGGACCGTAGCAAATTTATCGAATGCTAGCCAATATTTCCATATATTACGTCGCCAAGCGGCAATTTTACAAAAAGAAGAAGTACGTCCATTAGTGATAATGACACCGAAGAGTTTACTCCGCCATCCGTTAGCAAGTTGCCATTACCGTGACTTGACGGAAGGGGCGTTCCAGCCAGTCATCGAACAGCCTGGTTTAGGAAAAACACCTGAAAAAGTCGAGCGAATTGTGCTATGTAGTGGAAAAATTGCGATTGATTTAGCTGAGCGTATTCAAAAAGAAAAATCTCTTGATTGGTTACACATTGTACGTGTCGAAGAATTATATCCGTTCCCGGAAAAGCAAATAAAAGAAATTATTGCACGTTTCGCGAACTTGAAGGAACTCGTTTGGGTCCAAGAAGAACCGAAAAATATGGGTGGTTGGACATTTGTAGAACCACGACTTCGAGATCTTACCCCAGAAGATGTTGACGTACGTTATATCGGAAGACGTCGTCGTTCTAGCCCATCAGAAGGGGATCCTAGCGTTCATAAAAAAGAACAAGCTCGAATTATCACTGAAGCGGTATCACGATAAGTAGGAGGAGGACATCAAAGTGGCTGAAATTAAAGTACCTGAGTTAGCAGAATCTATTACGGAAGGAACTATCGCCCAATGGCTAAAGCAACCAGGGGACAAAGTAGAAAAAGGTGACTACGTCGTTGAGCTAGAAACAGATAAAGTAAATGTCGAAGTCATTTCCGAAGAAGCAGGTGTGCTACAAGAAATCTTGTTCCAAGAAGGGGATAACGTAAAAGTTGGGGATGTTATTGCCATTGTTGGCAAAGGCACTGCATCCACACCTTCAGCTTCAGTACCGGAAAAAGAGGAACCGATTCAACAAGTGGAAGAACCAAAAGCAGAAGTGAAAGAAGAGCCGGCAGCAAAAGAGCGCCCAATCGCTTCTCCTGCAGCAAGAAAATTAGCACGCGAAAAAGGAATTGATTTGTCACGAGTTCCAACGGTAGATCCACTTGGACGAGTTCGTAAACATGATGTAGAACATTTTGCTAATCAGCCTGTCCAAGCAGTTCAACCAACTCAAGCAACCCAGCAACCGTCTGCGCCTAAACCGCAGGTGGAACATGGGGACAATAAACCAGTTGAACGTATTCGTATGTCTCGTCGCCGTCAAACAATTGCGAAGCGTCTCGTCGATGTACAACATACCGCAGCCATGTTAACAACGTTCAACGAAATTGATATGACGAATGTCATGGAACTTCGTAAACGTTACAAAAACAAAATATTAGAAGAATATGATGTACGTTTAGGATTTATGTCCTTCTTTACAAAAGCGGTTGTTGCTGCATTGAAAAAGTATCCGTATGTAAACGCTGAAATTCAAGGCGATGAAATCGTATTGAAAAAATACTATGATATTGGTGTAGCCGTATCTACAGACGAAGGATTAGTAGTACCGGTAGTCCGTGACTGCGATCGTAAGAACTTTGCTGAAATCGAACGTGATATCGCTGAACTTGCTCAAAAAGCTCGTAACAACAAACTCGCCTTAAGTGATTTACAAGGTGGCACATTTACCATTACAAATGGTGGAGTATTCGGCTCCTTACTGTCGACTCCAATCTTAAACGGCCCACAAGTCGGAATTTTAGGTATGCATAAAATTCAACTACGTCCTGTAGCCATTGATGAAGAACGTATCGAAAACCGTCCAATGATGTATGTGGCCCTATCTTATGACCATCGCATCATCGATGGAAAAGAAGCAGTTGGATTCTTGGCGAAAGTAAAAGAGCTATTAGAAAACCCTGAACAACTCTTGCTTGAAGGCTAAAATAAACAAAAAAACGCCTATTTCCTACTAGTGGGAATAGGCGTTTTTATTGAAGCCATAGTCTATTACAGGGGACAAAAAGTCAGTTGTTAGAGTATAAGTGTCAAAGTTAACACTTTTAAAATTTTTATAAAGTTAAAAAAGTTGACTAAAGGAAACATTTTGGTAAAAGTTGAATACTTTAATAAAAAGTAAAGGAGAATGAACCATGAGTAAACGTATTCAGAAAAAAGTTATGTTGTATAGTACATTACTTCAACAGCTAGGAATGTTAAAAGAGGAAGATGTGAAGGATTTGATGAACAAGTGGGGAATGTCTGCAAATAAATAAAAAGCACATATAGTGGTCACTATATGTGCTCCAATGATCTTAGCGGCGTTTTTTAAAAGGATTTAATCCTCGTTTTTTTATTTCATCTTTCAAAAGCTTGATCCACATCCGGTCCTCACCATTTTTTTGTGCGTCTCGGTAAGCTGCGACAAGTTGCTCATTGCTCATAATTTTCATGGAAGAACCTCCTAAGTAAAATATTCTGTATTTTCTATATATTTTATATAATTATGCAGTTTTGTGAAAGGCATTACGCAAAATTTTTTGTTAAAAATCTAGAAATCTTAACATTTTAAAACTAATTTAGTAAATTTAAGATATTACAAGAAAGAGTGTAGAACGTGACAATAAAAAAGGGGATCCTACAAGGAGCAATTGTTACGAAAGAACGTATAGTGCAAGATTTAAAACAACTAGGATTAAAAAAAGGTATGACAATCATTGTCCATTCTTCCCTTAGTTCCCTTGGCTGGGTGTGTGGGCGAGAAAAAGCCGTCATCGACGCGATAATGGAAGTGGTTACCGAAGAGGGGACGATTATCATGCCTGCTCAATCGGCGGACAATTCCGATCCTCAATATTGGCAAAATCCTCCTGTTCCACGGGATTGGTGGGAAACTATACGAAATTCGATTCCACCTTTTGATCCAGCGACAACTCCGACATGGGGAATCGGCCGGATTGCCGAAGCATTCCGTACTTATCCAAGTGTTCTTCGAAGTGCGCATCCCATTCATTCGTTTAGCGGTTGGGGAAAGGAAGCGAGTGCCGTATTAGCAAGCCATCCACTTGACTTTTCGCTTGGTGACGAATCTCCACTTGGCCGTTTGTATGAGCGAGATAGTTATATTTTATTGTTAGGTGTTGGGTACGATTCTTGTACGGCGATGCATTTGGCTGAGCACAAGCTTCCGAATCGGAAGATTGAAACACAATCGTCAGCTATATTGGAAAATGGTCATCGCGTGTGGAAAACGTATCAACTTATTGAAATGGATGATGAACAGTTCCCAGCCATAGGAGAAGCATTTGAAAAAAAGGCGTCTATTTCCGTAGGTAAAGTTGGATGTGCGAAAGCAAAACTCGTTCCGTTACGCCCGCTTGTCGATTTTACTTTTGAATATCTAATGAACAAACATACATAATAACAACATTTATTTTGGAGAATGGTCTACAGGCACGTATGTAAAGGTTTTTAGCGTGCTTGTTTATAATGTACAAAAATTCGGAAAAGTATGATAATATTTAATTAGGGAAATGATGCTCCAAAAATTTCGGACAAAGGGGGAAGAACAGGTTGTCAAAAGAATGGAATGTAACGATCGGTCAACTGTTAGCTCAAAAAGCGGAAGCTCACCCGAATCACGAGGCGGTCGTGTATCGTGACCGTGGCTTAAGGTGGAGCTATCGTGAATTTGATTTGCTTTGTCGCCAAGCTGCAAAAGGATTGATGAAATTAGGAATTGAAAAAGGCGAACATGTAGCGATTTGGGCAAGTAATGTACCGGAGTGGCTGATTTGCCAATTTGCCACAGGAAAAATGGGAGCCGTTCTCGTTACGGTCAATACGAACTATCAAACGGCAGAATTAGAATATTTACTCTCCCAGTCTGATTCCACCACGATTATCCTTCTAGAACAGTATCGTGATTCTTCCTATATTGATATGCTATATTCAATTGTACCTGAGTTAAAAACCGCAACGCCAGGTCAACTTCACTCAAAGCGACTTCCTCATTTGAAAAATGTCATCGTCCTTGGTGACAATAAATATCCAGGTACATATCAGTGGGGGGACGTTTTAGCGCTAGGAGAGGATGTAGCGGATGAAGCGCTCGACCAACGAATGGACACCCTTTATCCAGATGATGTCATTAATATGCAATATACTTCTGGTACGACCGGTTTTCCAAAAGGAGTCATGCTCAGTCATTCGAATATTATTAACAATGCCTATAACATTGCCCAATGTATGAAGCTAACCGAACAAGATCGATTATGCATACCGGTTCCATTTTTCCACTGCTTCGGTTGTGTGCTCGGTACGTTAGCTTGTGTAACAGTTGGAGCAACGATGGTTCCAGTACAAGAGTTTCATCCGAAAGAAGTTTTGCAAACGGTACAAGACGAAAAATGTACCGGCCTTCATGGAGTACCAACGATGTTTATCAGCGAATTAAATCACCCTGATTTTGACCAGTTTGATTTATCCTCACTTCGAACAGGCATTATGGCAGGTTCTAACTGTCCAATCGAAGTGATGAAAGCAGTCATGGAAAAAATGGGCGCAACCGAGATTACGATTGCATATGGACAAACGGAATCCTCTCCAGTCATTACTCAAACACGGACAGACGACCCGATTCAAATTCGAGTAGAAACCGTTGGTCGAGCGTTACCAAATGTGGAAGTGAAAATTGTGGAACCAGGTACGAACAAAGAGGTTCCACGTGGGGTACAAGGGGAATTATGCACAAGAGGATACCATGTGATGAAAGGATATTATAAAAATCCAGAAGCAACAAAGGAAGTAATCGACGAAGAGGGCTGGCTGCATACAGGTGACTTAGCTGTGATGGATGAGCAAGGATATTGCCGCATTACTGGTCGTTTAAAAGATATGATTATCCGTGGGGGTGAAAACATTTATCCACGAGAAATTGAAGAGTTTTTATATACCCATCCAAAAATTTTAGATGTCCAAGTAGTTGGAGTACCAGATGAGGTATATGGAGAAGAAGTGATGGCATGGATTATATTAAAAGAAGGGGAAGAAGCAACTCCAGAAGAAATAAAAGAATATTGTCGAGGAAAAATTTCTCGACATAAAATTCCACGATATATTGAGTTTATCGACCAATATCCAATGACAGCTTCTGGGAAAATCCAAAAATATAAATTGCGAGAAAAAGCGGTACAACTATTTAGAAAATCCAATTAACTCATTATTTAAAAGGAAGCTTTATATTGAGAAAGCTTCCTTTTTACTTTATAGTATTCTATAAGAATTTTTTGAAAAATAAATTAACAATAATAATGTTATGTAAACAAAATGATGAAAGGAAGAATAAGCAATGAAAAGGTCCGTCTATTTATTTGTATACGGAACGCTTCGTAAACACGAAAGGAATCATCATTACCTAAATAAAGCGAAAAAGCTTTATGACCAGGCTTGGGTTTATGGTACCCTATATGATACAGGATTCGGTTATCCAGCATTGTCGTTAAACGGGAATGATCGAGTGTTTGGAGAACTATTTGAACTTTCTATTGATGATCTACCATTCATTGATCAGTTAGAAGATTACCATCCTGCTAGAACCGATTCATTATATACGAGGGTAACGGAGCAAATTTGGACAGATGATGGTCCCGTTGAAGGGGTTGTTTATGTAACGACAAATAAGTCGATAATGAAAGAACGTATTCCAACTGGTGATTGGAAAGTTCATCAATTTTTATTAAAAAAACCGGACTTTGTTTCCTACTTTGCTTATGGGTCGTGTATGGATCACGAACGATTTCAAAAAGCGAATGTCGATCATTTTTTTCAGCACGTGATTGGCACTGGACGTTTACATAATTATTCTATGAAATATACGTTTCCTGTCGAAGACGGTGGACGTGCTGATATTGTCGAAGATGGGGGAATAACAGAAGGAATTGTATATCACGTTCCATATGAAGGAGTTAAGTATTTATTTGAACGAGAAGGGGTCGAACTTGGATGGTATCGGCCAGCTTTTGTCGATGTAACCATCAATGGGGAACAACATGTAGATGTGTTAACATTTATCGTAAATAACAAACAGAACGAGACATGTCCACCGGTACATTATGCACGAGAGATTTTGAGAGGTGCTTATGGATACGTTAGTGCAGCTTATATGAAACAGTTAAAAGAAAGGTTACATTCATTAGGTATGTCAATGGATCAGATCGAACAGCTTATATAAAGTGATAACTTTAGTCATAAAAAAATGAACAAAGGGCTAACTTTTAAGTAAGCTGACTGTTAGCCCTTTGTTGGAACATTTTCCTCAATAATTGGAAAAAATCGTCCCATAATCCCAATCGCTTTAATCAGCATTTCTTTTCCGTCCATCGTTTCAAACCGTTGTTCAATCGTAGAAAAAATTAAATAGTCTTCATTTATATTTTTTCCAATTTCTAATAAAGGAAACTTTTGTTCATTTGTGTTCGTATATGAACACATGACACTTCCTTGACATTCGATAGAATAGCGGTTGTAGCGCCACTCCTCATATTGATGAACGGATGGGCGTTGCACGGTTAAAAAAACCAGTACACTAATGAATAGGACATACATGAATGGAGCGAACTTTCTCATTCCATCACCTACTGCATTTGATGTATGTATCCGGTATCTATTACACCAATTCGAAAAATATCGACATTTTTAGGGGGTGTTCGAGCTATCCTATTGGTCCTATATTAATAGACGATCGATAGTGAAAAAAGTTTCGCAAAAGTAAGAAATTTTTTCGCAAAAAAACCGTTCGGCACCATGTCCGAACGGTTCTTCTCAGCAATGTCAAATTAATGTTTTAAACTTACCCAAACGCTCTTTACTTCTGTATAGTTGTCTAGTGCATAGGACCCCATTTCTCTTCCGATACCTGACTGTTTATATCCACCGAATGGGCTCGCAGCATCAAATACATTATAACAGTTCACCCAAACGGTTCCGGCACGCAGTTTGCTGGCAATATAATGAGCTTTCGCTACATCTTTGGTCCATACCCCAGCTGCTAAGCCGTATTGCGAATCATTTGCCCGAGCGATAAGCTCGTCAAGATCTTCATAAGGCAAGGCCGCAATAACAGGACCAAAAATCTCCTCACGAGCAATGGTCATATCATCTCGGACGTCAGCAAATACGGTAGGGGAGACGAAGTACCCTTGGTCACTTGGTTTATCACCACCAACGAGTAACTCAGCTCCTTCTTCAATTCCTTTTTGGATATAGTTTAAGACACGAGATTGTTGCTCTGCTGAAACAAGTGGCCCAATTTCTGTATCCGGATGAATGCCTGCTCCTTGTTTCATCGATTTCGCGTGGGAGACCATATCAGCCACAACGTTATCAAATTGGTCTTTCGGGATAAAGACACGAGAACCGGCACAGCAAACTTGCCCTTGGTTAAACATGACCCCATTAAAGGCACCTGGAATTGCCTTTGATAGGTCGGCATCCGGTAAAATAATGTTTGGTGATTTTCCACCTAGTTCAAGCGTGACTCTCTTCAATGTTTTTGCTGCCCGCTCCATAATGATTTTTCCGACTTCGGTCGAACCTGTAAAGGCAATTTTATCCACTAGAGGGTGATCAACTAATGGTTGTCCTGCCGTTTCCCCAAAGCCTGGAACAATATTGACCACACCTTTAGGGAAGCCTGCTTCCTCAATTAGTTCTGCTAAATAGAGTGCTGATAGCGGAGTTTGCTCTGCTGGTTTTAACACCACTGTACATCCCGTTGCTAATGCTGCCCCTAATTTCCACATGGCCATTAGGAGTGGGAAGTTCCATGGAATAATCTGTCCAACCACACCGACTGGTTCGTGGCGAGTATAGTTAAAATATGTTGGATGCACTGGAATCGTTTGTCCAACAATTTTCGTTGCCCATCCCGCATAATAGCGCATATGTTCAATCGCAAGTGGTAAATCAGCGTTTAACGTTTCGCGAATAGGTTTACCATTATCTAATGTTTCGAGCTGAGCTAATGCTTCTTTATGTTCTTCCATTAAATCAGCTAGCTTGTACATTAAGCGGCTTCGCTGAGCTGCGCTCATTTTGGACCAAGGACCTTCATCAAACGCTTTACGAGCGGCTTTTACCGCAAGATCAATGTCTTCTGGACCAGCTTCGTAAACCGTTGCTAACGTTTCCCCAGTCGCCGGGTTTGGAGTGTCAAACGTTTTTCCTGTTTTACTTTCGACCCACTCCCCGTTAATATACAGTTTTTTCGTCCCTTGTAAAAATTTTTGCACCTTTTCATTCACATTAATCATTAATTGACTCATCAAAATCCTCCTTTTTAAGGTTAATAGAATAGAAGGTTTGCAACTAGTAAATCGTGATGAGGTGCAAAGTTGAAAATCTTGTTGAAACCGCTTCCGTATCTAATGGTAACAACTGTAAAGTTTTCTATCAAGAATAAAAAATCGAAAAATAATGACAAATAAATCGCTTATTTTACAAAAAGAAAAAACATTCACGTGTTTTTAGGATATTTTTTGACTAATACTGTTAGATGATGTCGAGATTGTTCATCTACCACTGGCTCCTTATTGATTCGAGAATGATTAATCCATATACTATTTATAGGCAACGATAGAAAAGGAGTGATCGAAATGATTCATTTATTATGGCAACAGGCACCAACGTTGAAAAAAGTAAAATGTGTACATACAGATGCGAAAAAATTTATTGTGAACAACATGCTGACGGTTGGAAAAGAGTACGAAGTAAAAAATGAAACGGACGAATTTTATTTTATTGTAGACAATAGTGGAAAAGTAGGGGGCTATTACAAAGAATATTTTGAAGAAATTCGATAAGCTTGGGAAACCAAGCTTTTTTAAATTTTTTCAGTTTTTTATTTGACAACATCTTCACCTCCCCATTAAAGTATAGGAACAAAGAATAAATGATGGGGGTATCATTACCGATGGGGGAATCTTTTTTATGGGAACTTGTCGGTGAATATGGTTATTTAAGCATGTTTCTTATCAGTTGGGTCATTTTTTTTGGTTTTCCATTACCAAATGAAGTTGGAGCGGCTTTTACGGGAATGTTGACTACGGTCTATGATTTTAAACCAGTATATGCTTTTTTAAGTCTTTATGCAGGGGTGTTATCATGCTCCATCTTTGGGTATATGGTCGGCCGATTACTCGGAACTCGGGTGGTTGATCGAATCCAACAGCGAGCATCCGAGCGGTACTTCTATCGAGCGAAAATATGGTTACAAAAAAGGTATGGTCTTGGTATTGGATTTAGTTACTTTGTTCCGGGGGTTCGGTTACTTATGCCATATTTAGCTGGCGCCATGAACGTTTCGTTTATTCAATTTTTTATGGTCACAACGGTTGCTTTATTTTTGTGGAGCAACATCTATTTTCAAGTCGGAAGAGTCTTTCCGACAGCATTTAATGAAATCATCGATTACTTGGTTTGGACGATTTGTATTGTTGGTATTATCGTGATTCTGTTTATTAGACGAAAAACTATTCAAAAAGGGAAAAAAACATTCGTCTCAAAGTGACTCGCCACTTGCTCTTTTATTTTTGTGAAGATGCACGTATAATAAGACTAATTGATGGGAATTAACGGAGGATGTGGACGTATGTTTGATGAAAGAATGGCACTCAAAATTCGACTAGAACAAATGGCGGATTCGGAAGAACGTATATTACGTGAATTCCGTCAAGAACGAGAAATGATTTTTAAACGATTACGAGAGTTGGATCAAGCAGAAAAACAAACAGCCCATTATGTCGTTTCAACAGACATAGAAGCAAATGAACAAGTAAGGAAAACGACCGTTAGAAATCGAAGCGAGCGGACGGCTCTATTGCGAGAGACAGCTCTTGAAGTGTTAAAAGAAAGTGAAGGACCCCTAAAAGGTGCTGACTTGAAACGGGAAGTTGAGCAACGGACGAACGAAAAAATTGCGAATATGACGACCTTTATGAGAGCGTTAGAGAAAATGCATCCAGAAGTAAAAAAAGTGGATCGAGGAACATACACAATCGTAGACGAAGCACACACATTGTAAAAAGATGTGTGTGCTTTTCCTTTTACATCATCGTTTCTAAATCTTTTATCAATAACTCTTGATGGTCACTTGGTTCAACTTGTTTTGCTAGAGAATAAGCTTTTTTAAAAGCGGCTTTCGCTTCTGGAATTAAATGAAGTTGATAGTAGGCTCGTGCCAATGCTTCAAAGGCATAACCGAGATAAAAGGGAGTTAATCCACCTTTTTCACTAATTTCTATACATTTTTTCGCGTATTCGAGTGCGATTTCAGGTTTCCCAATAGTAACATATACCCGTGACAATTGCCAGTACCCGATTGACAAATGCTCGGCTGTATGGTTTTCTACTTCCGTCCAATGTAGAAATGAAGCATGACATAAATGAACCATTCGTTCGTTATCTTCTTCTGTACGATTCTCTTTTTCGAGTAAGTCCCAAACGTTATTAAAATATTGAGCGGCGAATTCGCGATGGGCCAGTGGGGTTATCGTCTTATTTTCAGCCATATTCGACACCTCTTCTAAAAATTATGAATACTTAAATTATACAAAAAATAAGAAGGCAAGTAGTCGTTTCCAAGAAAAATAAACAAGGTTTCTCCATTTCTATTTCGACCATTAATTTTGAAATGACAACTCATCAAGAAGAGAATGGAATTGGAATTGCGAAAACATTGCCATGAAAGCGTTCTCCCTATTACAATAACAGTCGTATGATTTCGAACGTAACTGGGAAAGGATGACACATACATGATAAAGTTGCCACAACAGCTCGAACAAATGATAAATGAACGCAAATCGTTATGGAAAGATGTTGATCAACATTTAATAGGAAAAGGTGGGTATACACCTTCTAACGAATCGATCTTATATGATGCCTTAACAGCTCTTTCCATTGGTAAAAACGTATTATTGAAAGGGCCGACCGGTTCCGGAAAGACGAAATTGGCGGAAACGTTATCGGCAATTTTTTCACAGCCAATGCATTCCATTAACTGTTCCGTTGATTTAGACGCTGAAGCGTTGCTCGGATATAAAACAATCGTTGAGAAAGACGAAAAAACAATGATTGAATTTATTGAAGGACCCGTCATTCAAGCGATGAAAAAAGGTCATTTATTATATATAGATGAAATTAATATGGCCAAGCCAGAAACGTTACCAATCCTAAACGGGGTTCTCGATTATCGCCGGACGATAACGAATCCATTTACAGGAGAAGTGGTAAAAGCCAGACCGTCCTTTGGAGTGATTGCCGCGATTAATGAAGGATATGTGGGCACGGTTCCGTTAAATGAAGCGTTAAAAAACCGTTTTGTAGTCATTGACGTTCCGTACATTCAAGGTGATGTCTTAAAGCAAGTATTAAAGGAACAAAGCATTCAGCAAGATGATCGGCTGTTAACGAAATTTGTTCAATTATCAAATGATTTGCTTATCCAGGTTACGAACGGTCAAATTTCAGAGGAGGCAGCATCGATTCGCGCCCTTCTTGATACGGTTGATTTAACGGTTTACATGCCACCTTTACGTGCGATTCAACGTGGAATTATAGACAAGTTAGAAGACGAACGAGAAAAAGCGGCCATCCGGAATATTGCCGAAACGATTTTTGATTGAGGGATGTCCGATGAATCGATTTATTCAGTTTAACGACGAAAAAATAGATTCTTTTTTATTTATGCAACTAGCTGATTTAGCAAAAACGCTAACGAAAAATCCGAATATGGAAGTGGAATATAGTGTTCAATCGTATTTAGACGTAATCGGTGAAAAAATCTTCGTCAGCCACTTTTGGGACCATCGCTCGAAAGAAGATACGGTCGCTGGATTGAAAAGTGATGTGTTTTTACGCGCGATAGGCAGCTTCTATCACACTGACTTTCAAGAAGTGATTCGATACATCGAACTAATTAAACAAACGTCAATCCCGCGTTTTGCGAAACAATTATTTATGCTGGCAGAAGATACAAGGTTAGAAGATATTTGTATAAAAAAGCGTCCAGGCACGAAAAGCGTTTTTTCAAAACGGCGGATGATGTATAAAAAACATTTTGAAACACAGCTAAATGTCAATTTAGTAAAAAGTGTGTATACGGATGCTCTGTTTAACAGTTTATTTGGAATGATTCATGCAGAGTCACCAACGGAAGAGCCCCCATCGATTTCAGAACCATTAGACCGTGTCATTCCATTTATTCGCCATCAATTATCGAGAATTTTTGAAGCGGCGCATACAAGGGACATTGTTCACATTTGCATAGAACTAGTGGAAGTATTGGACGAGTTACTCGAAGAAGATATGTTGAATGAGTATTTTCACTTACCGGAGAACGTCTACCATGACGAAGAAGGTCTTGATTACCGCGATTTAAAACGCCAAGATCCACTGCAAAATTGTGATTTTCATGATAAGAAAAAAGACGGTGATGAAACGGTATTTGATGAAGAAATGCGGACATGGCATCGGGAAACGTCCGACCTATCAAAAACGTTTCTCCAATTCGATTTAGATCAAGGGACCCAATCTGATTTACTCGGTGAAGGGGTCCGTGAAGGAGACGAAGGGGACCAAGCGTTAGGCGTCGTTCAAGGTTCCGCTCGTCAATCCGTGAACAACGATTACACTTCTGCGGAAGCGACGGTGATGAAAAAAATGGACCGTTTAGGAGGAAGTGAGTCGTACGGAAAAGAGAACAAATATGCGGTTCCTATTTTTGTCGAGCCGACACTCTCAACGACGGAAGACAAGCGTCATTACGAACAAATAAAAAAAGACATTCTCACCTATCAAAAGAAACTGAAAAATATGATTGAGAAAACGCTTGAGCATAAAAAAATACAGCCGCGCACCGATTTGCACATGGGACGGTTAAATAAAAAACTTGTTCGTTTCTTTACAGATAAAAACCCTCGACTGTTTTATAAAAAGCATGAACCGTCGAATGAAATTGATGCAGTGTTTACGTTGCTTGTTGATTGTTCAGCTTCCATGTACGATAAAATGGAAGAAACGAAACGAGGAATTGTTTTATTCCATGAAGCGTTACAATCATTAAAAGTTCCTCATGAAATCGTCGGTTTTTGGGAAGATACAAACGACGCAACCGAAACGTATCAGCCGAACTATTTTAAACATGTTATTTCATTTCAAACGTGTTTTCAAAGAACAATAGGTCCAAAGGTCATGCAGTTGCAGCCTGAAGAGGACAATCGCGATGGATTCGCCATCCGACTAATGACGGAGCGACTATTAAAGCGATCAGAAAAACAAAAGTTTTTACTCGTTTTTTCCGATGGAGAACCTGCCGCCTTGGGGTATGATCAAAACGGAATAATTGATACTCATGAAGCGGTTATTTTAGCCCGTAAACAAGGAATTGAAGTAATAAACGTTTTTTTAGCAAATGGAGAAATTGATGAAGGACAAAAGACAACCATTCAAAACATTTATGGAAAATACAGCATCCTCGTATCCAACGTAGAACAACTTCCGGACGTATTGTTCCCGTTGTTAAAAAAATTACTGTATAAAAGTATTTAACCTGTAGTGTATAAAAAGGAGGGGTACGGATGGAACGGTTACGCCAAATACTTAAGCAAATTGACCATAAAGGGTACAAAGCGTATAAATCGATTCAAGGGACGTATCGCTTTCCACAATATGAATTAGCCATTGATTATGTACAAGGAGATCCGTTTGCCAGTCCTTCTAAAATTCGAATCATTATCCCATGGGAACAGACCATCCTTACGAGAGAAGATACCCTTACCCGAAAACGAACGATTCATATCGAAGACTATATAACAAGACAAATTCATCGGGCCATTCAACGTGTCGGGAAACAGGTAAACGGATCAGGAAAAAGCGGACTTATTTGGATCGATCCGCCAGGCCAAGAAGTATTAGAGACAACGGCAGTTACGATTTCCCCCCGTTATCTAACCGTCTGTCTTTCCATCGGTTTACCGGCTCGTGGGCGTACCGTTCTTGGTAAAGAAGCAGAACGACTGTTGTTTGAACAACTTCCAACGGTGTTACAACAAAGTGTTTTTTCCCTGAAGCGGGAGTCGATTACATCTGTTATCCACTTGTGCGATCAGCAAGCAGCGATAAGGGAATATATGAAAAAGCATGGACTCGTGGCCGTTATTGGAAACGGCGCCATATTACCACGTGAAAGCGGAGTAAGTGATCGTCCATTAAAACAGGGAGCGGTTCCTTTTCAAAGTCCAAAAGAATTAGAGGTGGGCATTCCCGTTCCTCATCAACAAGAACCGATTCGGGGGATGGGGATTCGAAAAGGAATTACGTTAATCGTAGGCGGGGGATTTCATGGGAAAAGCACATTTTTGAAAGCCCTTGAACGAAGTGTTTACGATCATATCAAAGGGGACGGGCGAGAATTTGTTTTTACGGACGAGCAAGCGATAAAAATTCGTGCTGAAGACGGCCGAAGTGTCCAAATGGTAAATATAAGCCCGTTTATTACTCACTTACCATTGGGGCGGAAAACCGATGCTTTTACAACTGATAACGCAAGCGGTAGTACTTCCCAAGCAGCCAACATCATGGAGGCACTCGAAGCCGGAGCGACGACACTTTTGATTGATGAAGACACAAGTGCGACGAACTTTATGATCCGTGATGCCCGTATGCAAGCGCTTGTTCAAAAGGATCACGAACCGATCACGCCATTTATTGATAAAGTAAAACAACTATATGAAGAAAAAGGTGTATCGACAATTCTTGTTATGGGTGGGGCTGGTGATTATTTTGATGTCGCCGATTGTATTATTAAAATGGAACAATACAAACCGTATGATGTAACGGATGAAGCGAAAAAGATTTCCCAAACGTACCCGACGGAGCGAAAAATGGAAGGAGGGATTTCGTTTGGTCAGATCAATGGTCGCGTCATTACGGAAACGTGTTTTAACAGTCAAAGAGGAAAAAAACAGAAAGTGGTCGCTAAAGGAAAACAGGTATTACAATACGGTTTATCGACTATTGATTTAGCAGCCGTTGAACAGCTCGTGCACCCGAGTCAAGTAAATGCCATCGGGGCCATTTTATTGTATTTAGAACGGAATAACTTGTTTCGAAAAGGATGGACTATTCCTGAAATTTTATCGTTTGTCCGTGACCAAATAGACCAGCATGGAATCCAGATTTTTTCTATGCAGAAAGGTCATCCTGGGGAACTTGTTTATGTAAGACCGTTGGAGCTTGCTGCAGCCATTAATCGATTTCGATTATTAAAGGTGAAATAAAAAGAAAAACGTCGCCTTCCCTGAAAGGAGGCGACGTTTTTCTTACAATTTATTTGCTAAAGTTTGATTTAGAAAATAAAAGATGTTCCGACGATGATGAGTAAAATAAATAGTACGACAATTAGCACAAATGTTGAACCAAGATTTAAACCGCCAGAACCATAACCTCCATAGCCATAGCCACCATAACCGCATCCAAAGCCCATCATTGATTCACCCTTTCATTTATTTTTTATTAGGTTAGTTAATAACCACATCCACAGATAAAGGCTGCTCCTACAATAATAAGGAGAATGAACAATACGACAATTAACGCAAAATTATTATCTCTTCTTCCGAAATCAGACATGAACTAGCCACCCCTTTCATTTTTTCAATGTGATAGGAAGTTATCCTTCACATTAATTACAATATTCAATGAATGGAAAAAAGGGTGGATGGTTGTCCTAATATATGAAAAAAAATAATCAAAATCTTAAAAAACGAACTAAGCCAAAGCAATAGAGGTTCTTTCTGTTATGTCAGTTTAAAGAAAAGTGTTCCTTTAAAAAAATATAATTTCACACATCCAAGTTTTTCATCAATTGCTGTGCATATTTTACATACCGGTGTAAAGAAAAAGAGGAAGTTAGATCAAAGTAAGTGACAATTTCATCCGTCGGTTTTCCTTTTAAAAGGGCGTCCAAAATGCACTGGTTCCTTAAATGAAGCGCTGAAATTTTGCGTAAGCCAGCTCGTCGAACTTCTTCTTTGATCATTTCTTGTATTCCCCGTACGGATAAATATTTTGGACAGTTTGCTTCATAGTCATATTGAAAGCTAAAAGATACATTGTTGTAGGCGACAAATAAAGGATGATCTGAAAAATAGTGTGGACGTACTTCTTTTGGGATAGAGCGATAATACGTGATTAAGTGATGATGAATTTTATCAGATATGACAAATGTCCGTGTTCTTTTTGCTGAACGAACGACGATTTCTTTTTGAGCGAAGTTAACGTCTTTCATTTTGATTTGCGATAGTTCTGTTGGCGTTAAACCAATGTATCGGACGAGGAGAACGATCGCTTGATTGCGATGTTTTAAGTCTTTACGAGCGGAGGGAACGTGATGCGGTAAATAATCCTGATCAGCGAACGAATGATACAACCGCTCAAATTCATCATCTTGGATAAAGTCATTCTTGGAGAGGGGTCTTAACGTTTCCGTATCCGTTAAATCCGTAATCTCACAACCGACATTAATCGAAAAATGGTGAAATAGACGGTTAATGACGACACCAATCCGGCGAATCGTTGCGTGCGAATAGTTTGCCTCATGTAAAGTCTGGAAAAACGATTGTAATTGATCTACCGTTAACTTGCGCATCATTGCTTCGTTTGTTTCACCAAATGTATGTTCCATCCAGCGAAAAAAGTGAAGTAAATCCGAGCGATACCGTTTGATGGTCGAAGGCTTCCGGCCTTTGCCTAGTAACATTTCATAAAAACGATCAACAAATGAAGGGGTTTCGTTCATATCCAATCCTCCTACACGAATAATTTCACGCATCCAATTTTTTATATAAATTATACAAATAAATGAAATAGTTTCCAAGGGAAAAAAGAGAAAATTTTACGAATGGTAAGCTTTCGAATCATATTTTTATTCATTGTAAGCATATATTAACAACTGTGATAAAAAGAAAAGGTTGCATTTGATGGGAATTTATTAAAAAGCCATTGTATTTCATGAGAAGAAATGGTAAAATCAGTTTAACTTAATAAGAGCTTATCAAGAGTGAACGAGAGATCGGGCTCGATGACTTCACAGCAACCTGCCATTTTGCAAGGTGCTCCAACCCGCAAAGCATTCGCTTTGGATGATAAGAACGGACGAAAACTCTTTTCCCATCATTCATGGCGAAAAGAGTTTTTTTATTTCCTCCGTTCTATCCAAATTTCATAAAGGAGGAAATGGGATGAAAGGGAATGTGGTGTTAAGGGGCTATTTGGCCAGCCATTACACAGTGGATGCTTTTGTGAGTCATGTGAAAAATTGTGTTATTCAACAGCTGAGAGAATTCGGATGTGACACAGAACTGTATTTAGATTCACAGCCTAATTTTTTTCTGTTTTACGGTCATGTGAATAATGAGCTATATCATCTGTTATTAACTCGGAACGAAGTGGATCAGTTGAAAGCAGCGGGTCCATATGCGTTAGATCGGGCGTTATGGGAGGTTATTTTCACGAGATACAATTACAATCAAAAAAAATTTTCCAGTTCCTATTTAAAGCTTGTGTTTTGTGAAACGAGCGATGATGGGGAGGGAGACATATAATGACCATTACCTCTTTTAATCATGTAGGAATTATGGTATCAGATATCCAATCATCTAAAAAATTTTATCAACAAGTGTTAGGATTAAAAGTAATGGAAGAGTTCGTTCACACGAACGGAGAATTGCATTTAGCATTTTTAGGAAAAGATAATCAAACGATCATTGAACTTATAGAAGGATACAATCCAAATCTTCCGGTTGAAGGAAAGGTTCATCATGTTGCATTTTCTGTTCAAGATATTGAAAAAGAAAAAGAACATTTGCAATCATTAGGTGTACCTCTTGTTTGGGATGACATTACCACTTTACCAAATGGGGGGAAATATTTATTTTTTCACGGTCCAGACGGGGAATGGATTGAATTGTATGAAAAACGTGTAGAAGATAATTAATGAAATATATGGGAAAAAGGCTATTGGAGAGAAAAGACATTAAAATCTCCTCCAATAGCCTTTTTAGTGGCTTAATTCGTATATTTTTTTCAATTTTTCCCGAAAGACATCGAGATGTACAAAACGTGCTTCCCGTAGCACTTCTTTTCCATCCATAAACAATATCATCACAGGTGCTGTAAAGATTGATAAATAACCAGCCACTTCAGGGACATCATCCGCATTGACTACGCCAAGTTGGATGTCCGGAAAATCTTCTAACACGTTTTTAAGTTGTGGAAACAAGGCATGACAGACACTACAATTGGTTCGCATAATGTATACGAATGAAAAACGATGGTTTGTGATGAACTGTTCTATTTGAGAGATAGAAGCTAAAACATTTTGCTCATTCAATATTAATCCTCCCTTTTATTAAAGTTAACAATACCTATTATAGTATATTTTTCATCAAAAAGATATTCGAAGGATCAGAAATAAAAATTGACATTTACGTAAGCGTAAATTAAACTAAATTCAGAATAATCAAATAAATGGTGAGCACAATGGAACAATACACAATTTCTCAACTATCCTCCGAATTTGAAATTAGTACCCGGACTATTCGCTATTATGAAGAAAAGGGACTTTTATCCCCAAAACGAACGAATACAGGGCAACGGATTTATACGAAAACTGATCGTGCTATTTTAAAATTAATATTACGAGGAAAACGATTTGGATTTTCTCTTGATGAAATAAAAGAAATGATCCAACTTTTTAACCAAGATCGTTCAGGAAAAAAGCAATTGGAAAAAACAATTGAGTACGGTGAGACAAAATTAAAGGAGGTGAACGAAAGGATAGAGGATTTAATGTACTTAAAAAAAGATTTAGAAGCAATTCTTCAAGATTTTAAAGAAAGGTTACGTCTATTAAGGGAGGGATAATGATGAATATTTCACAATTCTTAGCTCGTAATGCTCGAAAATTCCCAAATAAGTTGGCTTATATTGATGGAAGTAATTCTTTAACGTATAGCGAAGTCGATAACATCGTCAATCGGCTTGCTTCATCTTTATCGAGATTACACATTCAGCCAAATGATAAGGTAGTTTTATATTTACCCAATGGATTGGAATTTGTGTATGCCTATTTTTCTGTCTTGCGCTTAGGTGCAATCGTTGTTCCGATAAATACCCGATTAGCTAAAGAGGAAGTAAAATACATTCTCGAACATAGCGATGCAAAAGCAATCATTGCTCACCATACGTTGTCTCAACAATTAAACCCTCTCATCAACGAACTGGACCTCTTTTGGATTCATACCGGAAGTAATTCCCCACCTTGGATATCACTTGAGACGTTAATCAATGACGGCTCACCTCACTTGATTGAATGTAACCGCCATGATGATGACGATGCTTCCATATTATATACTTCTGGAACGACTGGAAAGTCGAAAGGTGTTTTATTTACCCATCGAAATATTTTAACTGTAGCAAATATGATGGTCATTGAAACAAACATGAATAAAGATAGTCGATTATTACACATGATGCCGCTTAGCCATTGTGCACCACTACATCTTTTTTTCATCGGTGGTCTGTATGTCGGAGCTACGCATGTTTTAGCCTCACAATTTACTCCAAAAGATTTTCTTCATCTCATTCAGTTGCACAAAATTACACACTTCTTTGGGGCTCCAGTTGCTTATTTACTCACTGCTAAACAATCCGATATCGATGAATATGATTTATCTTCAGTAAAGTATTGGTTGTATGGCGGAGCACCATTATCGACACAGGAAGTTCAATTTGTTCAGCAAAAATTTAAATCGGATCGATTTATGTGCCTGTATGGGTTAACGGAAGCGGGACCAAATGGGATATATTTATCACCTGAGGAACATCGTGACAAAGCTGGAAGTATTGGTAAAAATGCCGCACTACATTGTGAAGCGAAAATAGTTAATGAAAAAGGGGAAGAGGTTAAGGTAGACGAAATCGGGGAAATCGTATTAGCTGGTGAAGGAACGATGAAAGGTTACTATAAAGATCCAGTAAAAACAGCAGAAACCATTCGGAATGGGTGGCTATATACTGGGGATTTAGCCCGAAAAGATAAAGATGGATATATATGGATTGTGGACAGAAAAAAAGACATGATTATTTCTGGAGGTGTGAATATCTATCCGAAAGAAATTGAAGACGTGTTAAAAACGCATCCATCGATATCAGATGTTGCTATCATCGGGGTTCCACATCCGGATTGGGGAGAAACGGCCAAGGCGTTTGTTGTGACAAATGAGCACATTCCTAATCTCGAAGAAGAATGCAAGCGTTTTCTTGAAGGAAAAGTGGCTGATTACAAAATTCCACGTCTATTTGAAACAATCGATGAACTTCCTCGGAATGCTTCAGGAAAAATATTAAAGCAGCTATTACGTCAAAAGGAGGTAAAGGCATGAAGCCTTTAAACAAAGTTGATCCCCATTTCTTATGGAATGTAAAAAAATTAATGGATCCCAAGTTGTACGCATTTACAGAAGAAATGCTTCAAGATTTTTGGCGTAAATGTATGACAGATTTTGATCGTCGTGCTGTTCATACTGATCGTGAAGGACAACCACGGTTAATCAAATATGATCGGTTCGGTAACGATATTTCAGAGGTTTGGGTAAATGAAGGGTATAAACAAACGGTACAAGAGACTTATGCAACTGGAATTGTTGGTTATGTCCATAAATTGATTCCTGATCTCGGACAAAAAGGAAATTATGTATATTCATATGCATTAGGATACTTATTGTCTCAAGTTGAGCCCGGCTTTTACTGTCCAGTCACCTTGACGATGGCTACCGCCTATATTTTAGAACACTTTGCTGATGATTGGTTAAAAGAAAAATATTTACCTCACGTGACATCTACAGGGGACGTCGAATTATATGAAGGGGCAACGTTTTTAACGGAACGTCAAGGAGGATCAGATGTCGGAGCGAATGTAGTAAAAGCAGTACCAGAAGGCAATCATTATAAAATTTATGGTGAAAAATATTTTGCAAGTAATGCAGGAACGTGCGGAGTTGCCACCGTCTTAGCACGGATAGAAGGGGGCCCACCGGGGACAAAAGGTTTAAGCCTATTTCTTGTTCCTTGGCGTAAAGATGACGGAACGTTAAATGGTATCCACATCCGCCGTTTAAAAGATAAACTCGGAGTGAGAGCCGTTCCATCGGCGGAGGTAGTGTTTGAAGGGGCTGAAGCTTACCTAGTAGGAGATCCAACCAAAGGATTTTACTACATGATGGAGGCATTAAATTTGTCTCGTGTATGTAATGCCATAGCCTCCATAGGCATTATGAAACGCGCGTTAGAAGAATCCAAGAGTTATGCGGTAGAACGAGCGGCTTTTGGAAGAAAATTAATTCAATTTCCAATGGTTCAACAAACACTTTGTAATTTAATAGCCAGACAAGAAGTTCAAACGAGCGCTTGTTTTCAATTCATCCATTTCTTTGACAGAGTGATGAGTAATCTAAGCCAAGTAACGAAGGTAGAAAAAGCCTGGAACCGATTAATCATTGCTCTATTAAAAATGCGTACTGCAGAAGAAGCGATTACCTTTGCGCATGAGGCAATTGAAATCCATGGAGGCAATGGTTATATCGAAGATTTTATCACTCCAAGATTGTTGCGTGATGCCCAAGTGTTAACCGTTTGGGAAGGAACTGCGAATATTTTAGGGTTAGAAGTTTTAAGATTAATAAAAAAATATAATATTCATGAAACATTTGAGGAGTATATTCATAACGAATTAGTAAAACTCCCTGTACATCTACATGCACATAGACATGTAGTAAAAGAAGGGCTTCTCGAATTACAAGAGCTTCTTACTTCATTACAGAATGAAAAAGAAGAAGTATGGAGCTACTATGCAAAAAAAATAGCCAACCGAATGTGTGACATTTATTTAAGTGTGGTCGCGTTAAAAGATGCAGCTGAAGGTGGAAAGCGGTATGAAATCATTGCTAAACTATTTTTACAACATATTTGGAAAAATCGTATTTTAGAAGAAGAACGACTTTCTGAACAATACTTTTCCATTATTTTTAACCCTGAGGAAGTACCTATTTCAAAAGAATAAGTAATAAATAATATTATTATGTAAACAAAATCCTTGCCATAGAAATGGTAAGGATTTTTATTATTGAGAGTGTTTTGAATAAAAATACATAATTATGAAATTTGTGTTGCTTGCTACTGTATTTTATTATATAATTACTAGCAATTACAAAGAATAATTATTACATAATATGAATAAATATAAAAATATTTGATTTCATATTAAAGGTGGGAATATGATGGGACTTGCTGAAATGATTCATAACGATGTGATTACAAACTTAAAGGGAAAGGATTTGTTATCTTTATGGGATCTATCTTCAAAAGAAATTGAAAGTTTAATAGCCTTAGCCATTGAGTTAAAAAAGGGAGATGCGCTTCATTTTCAACCATTAGCTGGAAAAACATTGGGGATGATTTTTGAAAAACATTCAACGAGGACACGTGTTTCTTTTGAAGTAGGTATGTATCAATTAGGTGGTCACGCTTTGTTTTTAAGCAATCAAGATATTCAACTCGGACGTGGTGAATCCATACCAGACACGGCTCGCGTGTTATCCGAATATGTGAATGGAATAATGATTCGAACGTTTGAACAACAAAAAATTATTCAACTAGCCGAATATGCCTCCGTTCCAGTGATTAACGGGTTATCGGACGATTATCATCCGTGTCAAGCATTGGCCGATTTATTAACCATATACGAATTGAAAGGACGAATGAAAGACATTTCCCTTGCCTATATTGGAGATGGCAATAACGTTGCGCATTCATTAATTATTGTGGCTACAAAAATGGGGATGAATATTCGAGTAGCAACTCCTCCATCATACGAACCGAATGAATGGGTGGTAAAAAAAGCAAAGGAACTAGCGAAGCAAACAGGGGCGACGATTCTTATAACGCATGACCCTTATGAGGCAGTCAAAGGAGTTGATGTCGTCTATACCGATGTTTGGGCAAGTATGGGCCAAGAGGATGAAAATGATACACGAAAACAAATTTTTTCCCCATATCAAGTGAATGGTCCACTTATGAGCATCGCGAACAAAGATGCGATCTTTTTACATTGTCTTCCTGCTCATCGTGGTGAAGAAGTAACCTCCGATGTGATTGATGGTCCGCAGTCAAAAGTATTTCATCAAGCTGGAAATCGTCTTCACGTTCAAAAGGCGTTGTTAGTGGCTCTTTTAGGAGATTAGTCGGAGAATTTCTCATAATTCAAGCGGTTTTCTCATAAAACTAAAATCTATTCCCATAAATGAATCTTTTTTGCTCATAAATTGAAAAATTTTTCCCATAAACGTGTCATTTTTGCTCATAAAAGTAAAAATTTTTTCTCAAACGATTATTTTAACTCATAATCGAAAAAGATATACGAATCTTATGGTTTTTGTTCTGAATCGGAATGATTAATACGGGCAAAGTGATTACGACTACCGACTCATGAAAAGGCGACCTTCGTGAAAATGTTCACTTGGTCGCCTAACACCTTTTTACCCTAAATAATTTTCAACTTCTTGGCACACTTCTTCTGCGGATAGGCCACGTGCGTCAATGACTCGTCCAGCAGTCACGACATTTTGCATGCCCATCACGTTTTCGTCTTGACCTGAAATCACACAGCAGTCGCAGCCTTTAGCATCTTCCTCTTGTTTCAAGTCCACCACATCATATCCACGTTCACGTAAGGCATCTTGAACATTTGTTAACGATGATTCTACACCAATTTTAGCCACATGCACACCTCCTCACATCCTTAATTTGAGTAGGGTTGCCTATTTTTATTCCTTATCTCATTCATATTTTTGCTCTAAAAGAAAAAAATACGATTGGAGGTGATCTGCTTGAAAAAAAGAAAAAAAGATCCATCAACGATTGGATTATCGTCGTCTCAAGTGGAAGGTCAAGGAACTACTCAACAAGAAACTGGTTCCCAATCCTTGGACTCGTCACGAAAAAAACAAAAAAGAATGTAAACAAAAAACTACCAATGAACAGAGATGGTTCCATTGGTAGTTTTTCTCGTCACGTTATTTTAGTATCTGCCGGGCTTCTCCTAATCGTGGACATTTATACACATTTTATTAAAAGGACCAAAAAGAAAAAATGGCGGAAAAATCATAATCCCCGGATTTCAAGGAAATCATTTTTTAAGAAGGAACTTTTACTTAGCTCGACAAAAAATTTCAAACATTAACGGACTTTTGTCATTCGTTGTCATCTCATGCGCTTCCCAAGGAAATAACAGATTTCCAAAACCTTTCACGAGTAATTTCTTTGAGTCCGATGTTTTTTTTCTATTGATAGGTATGATATCCTTTTAAAGGTGTGACTGATTGACATAGGGGGGAGCTCGATGGAAACATCCACTGTTGTTTTCTTAGCGTTTGTAGGCGCTTCCATTACCGTTTGTATCTATTCTCTAGCTCAATACATAAAAAGCAGAAAGCTTCCATCAATGACAATTACAGAAAAGGAACTACATCAACATCTTTCTCGTTATAATGGATCCACCATGGGACATTTACTTTTTTTAAATGATAAATCATTTTTTTGGAACGAAGAGAAAACGGTATTAATTGCCTTTCGAAAAGTAGGTCGTAAACTAATTGTTTTCGGGGATCCAATTGGAAAAGAGCAGGAAATAGCTGATTCGCTCTTACAATTTAAACGTTGGGCTGAAACCTATAAATGTACTCCGATTTTTTATCAAGTCAATCCGACTTTTTTATCTTGTTACCATGATCTTGGGTATAAATTTTATAAATTAGGTGAAGAAGCGAAAGTCAATTTACAACAATATTCGATTGCTGGTAAAAAAGGGGCTAGGTTACGGACAAGAAGAAATAAATTTTTACGGAATGGATACGAATTTAAAGTGATTTACCCACCATACAACAACAAATTGTTATCCGAATTAAAGCTAGTATCGGATTCATGGTTAAATGGTCGAAAAGAGAAAAGTTTTTCTGTCAGCTTTTTTGATGAGGATTACGTCTCTCGCTTTCCTATTGCTCTATTAAAAGGACCTGACCATTCGATTATAGCTTTTGCCACCTTAGCGATAGGACATGAGGTAACAGGCAAGACTATGACGATCGATTTAATGCGGCATATCGCCAATCAGCCTCATGGAACCATGGACATGCTTTTTGTATCAATCTTATTATGGGCTAAAGAAAAGGGATTGGAATGGTGTAGTTTAGGAATGTCTCCACTGGCAAACGTAGGGACCAACCGTTATGGATTTGTTAGTGAAAAAATTGGACGATTTTTATTTTTACATGGAAACATGTTTTATAAGTTTAAAGGATTGAAAGAGTTTAAGGATAAATTTGCTTGCACTTGGGAATCGAAATATTTAGCTTATAAAAAAGGTTTATTACCTATGATTTGTTTACAAATCATTTTAGTCATTCATCAAGTACCGGGAATGGACATGACATCTAACAAAAATCCCCGAAAAACAAGACAGAAAGCAAGTTAAGGGGAAGGATGTTATGTCCTTTTTTGCTTAGAAAATTTTTCGATAAAATCGAACAACATTCTACAAAAGTAGCAAAATTTCAACATGGATTTGTAAGCGCTTTAAAAATCTTTACAAAAAATTTTGGGGGACAAAAAAAGATTGTTATAACGCACATGTAAGCGTTTTCTTAAACGTTTAATAAAACAGAATGTTCAAAAAATTATTAAAAAGGGGGTTGAAATTCGTACTTAACGGTCGTATGATTGATGACAACTAAGGAACAAGGTATAAGTTTCCACTCAAAATACATTTTCAAAAAAGAATTGGGTTATGACGACTTTGTAGAATCAAAAGCAGTTTAGAGATAGGTGATAGTGATGAGAAGTGACATGATCAAGAAGGGAATTGATCGAGCGCCACATCGGAGCCTGTTATATGCAACCGGTGTTCGAGCGAAAGATTTAGACAAACCATTTATCGGTGTTTGTAATTCGTATGTTGATATTATTCCAGGGCACAAACATTTACGTGAATTTGCGGAGGTTGTCAAAGAAGCGATTTGGGAAGCAGGAGGAGTTCCATTTGAATTCAATACAATTGGGGTTGACGATGGGATTGCAATGGGTCACATCGGGATGCGCTATTCACTACCAAGTAGGGAACTTATTGCCGATGCAGCGGAAACAGTTATCAATGCCCACTGGTTTGATGGGGTGTTTTATATCCCGAATTGCGACAAAATCACACCAGGAATGTTAATGGCGGCTGTACGCACCAATGTTCCATCCGTTTTTGTTTCAGGTGGACCGATGGAAGCGGGGGTTTCCTCCAAAGGTAAAACGCTGTCACTCGCATCTGTATTCGAAGGAGTTGGCGCGTATCAATCGGGAATGATCACAAAACAAGAACTGGATGATCTTGAACAACACGCCTGCCCGACATGTGGTTCTTGTTCAGGCATGTTTACAGCTAACTCTATGAACTGCTTAATGGAAGTATTAGGAGTAGCGCTACCTGGCAATGGAACAATCGTAGCTACTTCGAAACAACGATATCAACTCGTGTACGAAGCGGCGAAACAATTAATTGAAATGGTAAAACATGATGTTCGACCACGTGACATCATCACTAAACAAGCGATTGATGATGCGTTTGCTTTAGATATGGCCATGGGAGGCTCAACCAATACGGTCCTTCACTTGTTAGCTATTGCAAATGAAGCGGGAATTGACTATGACTTAGATCGAATTAACGAAATTGCCAAAAAAGTTCCTTACTTAGCGAAAATTAGCCCGGCCTCAGATTATTCTATCGGGGATGTTCATCGAGCAGGTGGAATCAGTGCAATCTTGAAGGAACTGAGTGATTTAGGTGTCTTACATGACGAACGGAGAACTGTCACTGGTCAAACGCTATATGACAATATTAAAAATGCAGTTATTTTAGATGACCAAGTCATTCGTCGAAAAGAAAATCCTTATCGAAAAGACGGTGGATTATCCATATTAAGAGGCAACTTAGCCCCTGATGGAGCTGTCATTAAGGTGGGGGCAGTGGATCCTTCCATTCAAAGATTTTTAGGGGAAGCTATTGTTTTTAATTCGCAAGATGAAGCGATTAAAGGAATTGAAAATGGGACGGTTCGAGAAGGTCATGTAGTGGTCATTCGTTATGAAGGACCAAAAGGGGGACCAGGAATGCCCGAGATGTTAGCCCCTACGGCCCAAATTGTCGGAAAAGGATTAGGAACAAAAGTAGCACTTATTACGGACGGGCGTTTTTCAGGAGCAACACGAGGAATTTCAATTGGACATATCTCTCCAGAAGCAGCAGAAGGTGGTCCAATTGCCTTTGTAGAAAATGGCGATCCAATTCTCATTGATTTAACACAACGAACGATTCAAGTGCTTGTAGATCAAGAAGAATGGGAAGAGCGTAAGAAAAATTGGAAACCATTTGAACCGAAAATCAAATCCGGCTATTTAGGACGCTATTCAAAACTAGTAACATCAGCAAATACAGGCGCGATATTAAAAATATAAAAATCAGAATATTAAAAAAACGATGATGAGGACAAAGTAAGAGGACTAGGTATTTACAGAGAGCCGGGGGAGCTGGAAACCGGTAATACCCCCTCTTACGACATCACCTCGGAGTGCTGTCTTGAAACGAAAGGAGTAGGGATGGCCGAGTGTTCAACACTCGTTATCAAAAGGACAACTTCGGTTGTTCATGAGGTGGCATTTGCGAAAATGTCACGAAGTAGGGTGGTACCGTGAAGCTTTTTCACCCCTGCAACTTCCATTGGGAAGGTGCGTGGGTTGGAAAAGCTTTTTTCATTATGAATTAGAGGAGGGATTGGGGTGAAGTCAGAAATGATGACGGAACCGAAAACAGAGACGTGGACTGGAGCCCAGCTGTTAATGCAGTGCTTAAAAGAAGAAGGAGTAGAAGTGATTTTTGGGTATCCAGGTGGAGCCGTTTTACCAATCTACGATGCGATTTACGATACGCCAATCAAACATGTTCTGACACGTCATGAGCAAGGGGCCATTCATGCGGCAGAAGGATACGCTCGAGTTTCCGGAAAACCAGGGGTAGTCATTGCGACTTCAGGACCAGGAGCAACCAATTTAGTAACCGGAATTACGGATGCGATGATGGATTCGATTCCATTGGTCGTTTTTACTGGTCAAGTGGCCACGCAGGTCATTGGGACGGATGCCTTCCAAGAAGCAGATATTATGGGAATTACGACTCCGATTACTAAACATAATTATCAAGTTCGAGATGTACATGAATTACCACGGATTGTGAAAGAGGCGTTTCACATCGCTACTACCGGTCGCCCAGGACCAGTTGTCATTGATATTCCAAAAGACATCTCGATTTCTGATGGTGCGGTAGATTTTCAAGGAGACATTTATTTACCTGGTTACCAGCCAACCATTCATCCAAATTTTATGCAACTGAAAAAAGTCATTCATGTCCTTGAAAAAGCGGAAAAACCGGTCTTGCTCGGTGGAGCCGGAGTTCTTCATGCCAAAGGGGCAAACGAATTTGTTGCATTTGCTGAGCGTTGGAATCTTCCTGTGACCACTACATTATTAGGTCTTGGAAGTATTCCAGGAGACCATCCACTCTTTTTAGGAATGGCAGGGATGCACGGTACGTTTGCGGCAAATCGTGCACTGTATGAATGCGATGTGTTAATTAACATTGGTGCACGTTTTGATGATCGATTAACAGGTAACTTACAACATTTTGCCCCAAAAGCAACGGTTGTCCATATAGATATCGATCCAGCAGAAATAGGGAAAAACGTTCCAACTGCAGTTCCAATTGTGGCCGATGCTAAGGAGACGTTGAAACAACTGTTACAAATGGAAGGTCAGATTCCTTCGTATGACTCATGGCTTCATCATTTAAAAGACTATGAACTTGAATTCCCACTATGGTATGAAGCAAATGAAAATATCTTAATGCCGCAACAGCTTGTGGAACTAGTCCATAAAATTACGAACGGTGAGGCCATCGTTACAACAGATGTCGGTCAACACCAAATGTGGGCCGCCCAATATTTTCGAATGAAGTATCCTCATCGTTGGGTTACATCCGGTGGTTTAGGAACTATGGGGTTCGGGTTCCCAGCAGCGATTGGAGCACAATTAGCTTCAAAAGAAGCAACGGTTGTGTCGTTAACCGGAGATGGTGGATTTCAAATGACGTTCCAAGAATTAGCTGTTGTAAAAGAAATGAATTTACCGGTTAAAATTGTCATCTTCAATAACTATTCGTTAGGAATGGTACGCCAATGGCAACAGCTCTTTTATCAAGAACGATACTCCCATTCATTAATTCCAGTACAGCCGGATTTTGTCAAGCTAGCTGATGCCTTCGGTATTAAAGGTTATAGAATTACCAATCCATGTGAAGCAGAATCCATTTTACAAGAGGCGCTTTTATCAGACGAACCGGTAGTCGTTGATTGCCTCGTTAAACGTGATGAAAATGTCTACCCAATGATTGCACCAGGAAAAGGAATTCACGAAATGGTGGGGGTGAAAAGATGAAGCGAATCATCACGGCGTTAGTGAACAATCGAAGTGGCGTCCTTAATCGCGTTACAGGTGTTATGAGTAAACGCCAATTCAATATCGAAAGTATCACGGTTGGGCTAACGGAAACAGACGGTGTTTCACGGATGACGTTTGTCGTTCACGTAGAAGATGATCGGAAGCTGGAACAATTGATTAAGCAGCTAAACAAATTAATTGATGTCTTAAAAGTGTCAGATATTACGGATCAATCCATTGTTGCCCGTGAACTAGCGTTGATAAAAGTGATTAGTAATCCTCAAGTCCGAAGTGAAATTGGTGGCATTATTGAACCATTTCGGGCCTCCATCATTGATGTCAGTCGAGATAGCGTCACGGTCCAAGTAACGGGTGACTCTGAAAAAATTGAGGCCTTAATTGAATTGTTAAAACCGTATGGCATTAAAGAGCTTGCGAGAACGGGTCTTACCGCCTTTCCGCGTGGTTCACAAAAGCCTACTACTCAAGTGAAACAAGTATCTTTAATATAAAAAATTAACTAAAAGGAGTGTTGATCATGGTTAAAGTTTATTATGAAAACGATGTACAAGAATCTGTATTAAAAGGAAAGCAAGTGGCTGTTATCGGCTATGGATCTCAAGGGCATGCCCATGCACAAAACTTACGAGACAATGGTTACAATGTCGTTATCGGTTTAAGAAAAGGGAAATCATGGGACCAAGCCCAAAAAGATGGCTTTCACGTGTATCCAGTACGTGAAGCTGTTCAACAAAGCGATGTAATCATGGTCCTGCTACCTGATGAACATCAACCCAAGGTATATAAAGAAGAAATTGAACCATATTTACAGCCTGGTAAAGCATTAGCATTTGCGCACGGCTTTAATATTCATTATCACCAAATTACTCCACCAGCACATATCGATGTATTTTTAGTGGCACCGAAAGGTCCTGGTCACCTAGTTCGTCGCCAATTTGAAGAAGGAGCAGGGGTGCCTGCATTAGTCGCCGTTTATCAAGATGTGACGGGTGTAGCCAAACCGCTAGCACTTGCTTATGCAAAAGGAATTGGAAGTGCCAGAGCCGGGGTGTTAGAAACAACGTTTAAAGAAGAGACTGAAACCGATCTATTTGGAGAGCAAGCTGTTTTATGCGGAGGCTTAACTTCACTAGTCAAAGCAGGATTTGAAACATTAGTAGAAGCTGGTTACCAGCCAGAAGTGGCTTACTTTGAATGCTTACACGAATTAAAGCTGATTGTTGACTTAATGTACGAAGGTGGACTCGAATACATGCGTTATTCGATTTCAGATACGGCTCAATGGGGTGATTTTGTTTCCGGACCACGCGTTGTAAATCAAGAAACGAAACAACGGATGAAAGAAGTATTAGCAGACATTAAATCAGGTAAATTTGCTAAAGAATGGTTACTCGAAAATCAATTAAATCGTCCACAATTCCATGCGTTGAATGACAGAGAAAAAGACCATCCAATTGAACAAGTGGGACGTGAACTCCGTAAAATGATGCCATTTGTGCGGCGAACGAAAAAGGATGTGGTTGCTCATGCGAAAAATTGATGTCTTCGATACAACGCTACGAGATGGAGAACAAACGGTCGGTGTCAATTTGAATACGGTCGAAAAGCTCGAAATTGCTAAACAGCTTGAACGCCTTGGAGTAGATATTATGGAGGCGGGTTTTCCCGCTTCCTCTAAAGGAGATTTCGAAGCAGTTCAGATGATAGCCAAGACGATCAAACACTCCTCCGTTACTGGATTAGCGCGTTGTTATCAAAAGGATATTGACATAGCTTGGGAAGCGTTAAAGTATTCAGAAGAACCACGTATTCACGTGTTTTTAGCTACATCTCCGATTCATATGAAATACAAGTTACGAAAAACACCTGAAGAAGTGATCGAAACAGCCGTTCAAGCGGTGACTTATGCTAAACGCTTGTTCCCACATGTACAATGGTCTGCGGAGGATGCATGTCGATCGGATTGGAAGTTTCTGGCTAAGGTTATTGAAAAAGTAATTGAAGCAGGGGCGACAGTGATCAATATTCCAGATACAGTAGGCTACATTACCCCGAAAGAATACGGAGCGTTATTTACTTATTTACGTGAAAACGTGAAGAATATCGATCAGGTGAAATTGTCTGCCCATTGTCATGATGATTTAGGATTAGCGGTCACAAATACATTGGCAGCTATCGAGCATGGGGCCCTCCAAATTGAAGGGACCATCAACGGAATTGGTGAGCGTGCAGGGAATGCGGCCATTGAAGAAGTGGCTGTCGCATTAACGATTCGAAAAGACTACTATCAAGCCCAAACAAATCTGAATTTACAAGAAATTAAACGAACGAGTGATCTGGTCAGTAAATTAACAGGGATGATGGTTCCGGCGAATAAAGCGGTTGTTGGAGCTAACGCATTTGCTCACGAATCAGGCATTCATCAGGACGGTGTCTTAAAAGAAAAATTAACCTATGAAATTATCACACCAGAAATGGTTGGAGTTTCATCCAATCGAATCGTTCTTGGCAAACATTCTGGTCGACACGCATTTAAAGAAAAAGCGTTGGAACTTGGATTTGATTTAACAGAAGAGAAATTGAATGCTGCATTTTCCGCATTTAAAGAGTTAGCGGATAAAAAGAAAGAAATAACAGATGATGACTTATTTACTATTTTAACAGATTATCAAACGAAACGGGTAGACGAACCAAAATATGAATTAATGAGTTTACAAGTTCAATATGGACTAAATCATATTCCGACGGCAACCTTACTTATTCAAACACCGAATGGCACGCTTGTACAAGAAGCTGCCACCGGTTCAGGGAGTGTAGAAGCAATTTACAACACGATTGAACGTATGATTCCAGGGGAACTCTCGCTTCAAGACTATCGAATTCATTCCGTTGGAAAAGGTAGAGATGCGCTAGCGGAAGTGTATGTAAAAGTAAAGTATAACGATCAACCTTCAAGCGGCCGCGGGGTGGCTCAAGACGTGTTAGAAGCATCCGCCAAAGCCTATTTAAATGCTGTGAACCGTTGTCGCAATCATTCGGAATTATCAACTTCACCATTATAATATAGGGGGTATTCGTATGGAAAAACATATTGCTGTATTACCTGGAGATGGAGTAGGACCGGAAGTAATGAGTGGAACGGTTAAAGTGTTAAAACGAATCGCCGAACGATTTGGGCATCAATTTCGTTTTCATTATGGCTCCATCGGTGGGGAATCGATTGATCAGTATGGTGTTCCATTAACAAAAGAAACGCTTGAAATGTGTCGAAAATGTGATGCCGTCCTATTAGGGGCGGTTGGAGGACCAAAATGGGATCAACTTCCATCACATAAGCGCCCAGAAAAAGGACTTCTACAATTACGAAAAGAATTGCAACTTTTTGCGAATATTCGTCCCGTAAAAGCCTGTGAAAGCTTATATAACGTGTCTCCATTAAAAAATGAAGTGATTCAAGATGTAGATGTGTTAATCGTTCGAGAACTAACAAGCGGTCTTTATTTTGGGACACCAAAAGGAAGAAGTGGCCAAAACGGAGATGATGTCGTTGATACCTTATATTATCATCGAACAGAAATTGAGCGGGTTGTAAAAAAAGCATTCGAATTAGCAAAATCTCGTCGAAAAAAATTAACATCGGTAGACAAAGCAAACGTTTTGGAATCCAGTCGAATGTGGCGAGAAGTGGTCGAAAAAATGAAACAGCAATTCCCTGAGGTTGAGGTCGAACACCTACTCGTCGATGCAGCAGCGATGAAATTACTTCGTGATCCACGGTCCTTTGATGTAATCGTAACGGAAAATATGTTTGGCGATATTTTAAGTGATGAAGCATCTGTCATCGTTGGGTCGCTCGGTATGCTGCCATCTGCTAGCTTACGAGAGGATCGATTCGGATTGTATGAACCGGTCCATGGTTCTGCTCCAGATATTGCTGGAAAAAATCAAGCCAATCCAATCGGTATGCTTCTTTCAGCAGCGATGATGCTTCGCTACTCTTTTGGCATGACAGAAGAAGCTGATGCGGTCGAAAAAGCAGTAAATGAAGTGCTTACATCTGGAGTAATGACGAGGGATGTCGCTACGTTATCGAACTATTCCGTTTCAACGTCGGTGATGATTCATCATGTTTTAGATCAACTTGAAGAAGATCATGCAATTGCAGGGATTATGGCGGCCTATGCCTAAAATACATTTTCCTTTAAATAGTTTTTATCACATACATGATTTTGATGAGAGAATGATTGATTTGGTGTAAATGGAAAGGACAATTGTTAGGAGTTAAATGATTTTTTAATCCGACTATAAGGACTTTTCAATAAAAGGGGGGATGAATGAATGCCACAAACGATTATAGAAAAAATTTGGAATCATCATGTGGTCTATCAAGAAGAGGGAAAGCCCGATTTATTATATATTGACCTTCATCTTATTCACGAAGTTACTTCGCCACAAGCGTTTGAAGGGCTCCGGCAAAAAAAGCGACGCGTTCGACGGCCAGATTTAACGTTCGCTACTATGGACCATAACGTCCCGACATTGAACCGTAATGACATTCAAGATGAAATTGCTATGCGGCAAATGACAACATTAGAAAAAAACTGTATAGAATTTGACATTCCGTTAGCGGACCTCAATCACCCGGATCAAGGGATTGTCCATGTCATTGGTCCTGAACTTGGATTAACGCAACCAGGTAAAACGATTGTCTGTGGTGATAGCCACACTTCGACAAATGGTGCGTTTGGAGCAATCGCCTTTGGTATTGGAACGAGTGAAGTGGAGCACGTGTTAGCGACACAAACACTTTGGCAAAAAAGACCGAAAACGATGGAAGTACGAATTGAAGGAAAGCTTCAGCCAGGGGTGACGGCAAAAGATGTGATATTACATTTCATCGCCACATACGGAACAGATGTTGGGACCGGCTATATTTTTGAATATACTGGTGAAGTGATTCGTAATATGAGCATGGAGGAGCGGATGACCATATGCAACATGAGTATCGAAGCCGGTGCTAAAGCTGGTCTCATCTCTCCTGATGAAACAACTATTTCCTATTTATATGGCCGGAAATACGTTCCCAATGATGTTCCGTTTGAAGAATTAGCCAACGAGTGGAAAAGGTGGGCCACCGATCGAGGAGCAACCTACGATCGCACAATTATTATAGATGCATCCACTATTGCGCCACAGGTTACTTGGGGAACCAACCCATCGATGGGGGGACCTATTGATGGGGTAGTCCCATCCCCAGATGATTATTCGACAAAACGTGAACAAGAAGCTGTGGCGAAAGCTCTTTCTTATATGGGCTTACAGCCAGGTACCAACCTATCGGACATTGAGATTCAACATGTGTTTATTGGTTCTTGTACGAATTCTCGTCTTAGTGATTTACAGGAAGCTGCTCGAGTGGTGAGAGGAAGGAAAGTGCACCCGAATGTTCGGGCCATTGTTGTTCCTGGTTCCCAACACGTAAAGCGACAAGCTGAAAAAGAAGGAATTGACCAAATTTTTAAAGAGGCTGGATTTGAATGGCGAGAATCTGGTTGTAGTATGTGCCTAGGAATGAACAATGACCTCGTTCCTCCAGGGGATCGTTGCGCCTCTACGTCTAATCGAAATTTTGAAGGACGACAAGGGGTAGGTGCACGTACACATCTTGTTAGTCCGATCATGGCGGCCGCCGCTGCGATTTATGGACATTTTGTCGATGTACGTACCTTGTTACACGAAGCATCTATTTTATCTTAAGGAGGAGCCGATGAAACCATTTACAACCGTTACCGGAAAAGTATGTCCGCTTGACTACGCTAATGTAGATACCGATCAAATTATTCCGAAACAATTTTTAAAGCGAATTGAACGTACGGGATATGGTCAATATTTATTCTATGATTGGCGTTTTGATCATGATGGAAAGACGCTATCATCCTTTCCATTAAATCAGGAAGCATATAAAGATGCATCCATTTTACTGACAGGTCCAAATTTTGGCTGTGGCTCGTCTAGGGAACATGCCCCGTGGGCGCTATCAGACTTTGGAATCCGTGCGATTATTTCACCGAGCTTTGCAGATATTTTTTATCAAAACTGTCTTAAAAACGGGCTATTACCTATTACATTGGATGAACAAACTGTCGAAAAATTAATGAACAAGGCGAAAGAAGAACCAATCATCATGACAATCCAATTAGAAGAACAACAAATTGTTGTCGATGGATTAACCCCTATTACTTTTACCATCGATCCTTATTGGAAACAGATGTTAGTAAATGGTTGGGATGAAATTCAATTGACATTAAATTATGAATCCTATATTTCTTCATACGAGAACAAATCAACGTTAGGAAGGTGATTCCATTGGGAATTGGTTACGATATTCGCAAATCGTGGAAGCAATGGAGTATGTCGGAAAGGTAGCTCGACGAACGCCTTTAAAACAATCAAGTACGTTAAACCGGTGGACGGGTGCAGATGTATATTTAAAACTAGAAAATTTACAAAAGACCGGTTCTTTTAAACTACGAGGTGCATGGAACAAAATTCGTACATTGTCGGAAGTCGAAGTAGTTCGAGGAATTGTGGCCGCTTCTGCAGGAAACCATGCGCAAGGAGTAGCCTACGCGGCAACCAGTAGAGGATTGAAAGCTACTATTTATATGCCCCTCAATACACCGACGAGTAAAATCGATGCAACGAAATCATATGGTGCCAACATTGCCTTGGTAGGAGAATCGTACCAAGAAGCATATGAAGCTGCGAAAGGTGAACAGCAAGTGAAAGGGGCTACTTTTGTTCATGCGTTTGATGATCCGCTCGTCATGGCCGGACAAGGAACAGTTGCAATGGAAATTATGCAACAATGTGCAGATTTAGATACGATTTTAGTCCCTGTCGGAGGAGGAGGATTAATTGCCGGTACAGCCATTGCCGTAAAAGAACTTCAGCCACACGTAGAGGTGATTGGTATTCAATCAGCTGGTGCTCCGTCCTCCTATAACCGTTTTAAAGGAAAGGGAAATCGAAAAATTGTTTCTGTTCATTCTATTGCGGATGGCATTTCGGTGAAAGAACCTGGAACTCTAACGTATCCGATCATTCATCGATATGTTGACGATATGATGACGGTGACTGATGAAGAAATTGCTTTCTCTATTGTTTTTATGTTAGAACGTGAAAAAATGTTGGTTGAAGGAGCAGGTGCTGCTGCATTGGCTGCTCTTTTATGTAAGAGTCACCGTTTTCAAGGGAAGAAGGTAGGGATTATCATAAGCGGAGGAAATACCGATATTGAAAAGCTAACAATGTTTAAAAATTTAGCGAATAAAGTGGAACCAACTCGAAAATATGGATAAACAATTAGAAGACCCATTTCCCACCATTGGAAATGGGTCTTTACTATTCAAAGAAAATTTGAACGTATTGGATAACTTATATATAAACGAAATCACTTTTTATCGGTCTAATAATAATGGTTCTTGTAATAAACGACTTGCTTTTATATTTTCAACGGCTTGTTGTAGGCGTTCTTTTGGTTGAACTAAAGCGATACGAACATATCCATCACCTGTTGGCCCAAAAGCATGCCCTGGAGTAACCACTACATGCGCTTTGTCCATCAAAGCATAGACAAATTCCATGGTATTCCAACCGGTGGGAACCTTCGCCCAAACAAACATCCCACCTTGTGGAGAATCGACGTGCCATCCGAGGGAATGGAGGCCTTGAACAAAAATGTCTCTCCGTTCTTGGTATATTTGCCGTGTGTTTTCACAAAACTCATCACCATGTAACAGAGCTTCAATGGCCGCTTGTTGAATCGGTAAAAAGACGCCGTAATCTAGATTCGATTTTAACCGAAGGATCGCTTGGATAATGTCGGCATTTCCCACCACGTACCCGATACGACAGCCAGCCAAACTGAAACTTTTAGAAAGCGAGTTAACTTCAATACCCACGTCTTTTGCTCCAGGGATAGATAAAAAACTTATTGGTTGTTGACCATCAAAGTAAAATTCGCCATAAGCAAAATCGTGTACGACAATGATGTTGTATGTTCGGGCAAACTGGATGACTTCTTCAAAAAAGTCTTTCGATGCCATGGCCGGTATTGGGTTCCCTGGATAATTCAAAATCATTAATGAAGCTTTATGGGCAACCTCTTCAGGGATCAGTGATAGATCTGGTAAAAACTGATTTTCTTTTAAAAGAGGCATAAAATATGGTATAGCACCTGCCATGGCGATTCCAGTAGCATAGGCTGTATATCCTGGATCAGGAACAAGTATGTAATCATCAGGATCAGCAAAAACCATCGGAATATGTACGAGTGCATCTTGGGAACCCATCGATAACAATACTTCAGATTTCGGATCCACGTCTATTTGATATTTCCGATGATAGTATTGGGAAACAGCATCAAAAAATGGTTGAATTCCTGTCAACGTATACCCATATTGCGTATCATCTTTTGTTAAATCAGATAATACACTTTTTACAAGAGGAGATGGCGGTAAATCGGGACTACCAATACTTAAATCAATCATATCTACCCCATCTCTCAATTTTTTCTTTTTATATTCCACTAACTCATTAAAGATGGAAGGTTGAAATCGTTCCATGCGTTTCGATAATCGAATACGACTCATGTTCGTACCTCCATTTCGTTGATGGATGAATGATATTTTTAGTAGTTTATCATATTTTGTAAAAGGTAGTGAAGATACAAATGATACATGATTGAGTCAAGTATTTGTGGGCAGTTTTTTTCTCCCTAACAATGAAAGCGGATTCACTATTTTAGGGTACTCTCTT
>JACDOC010000017.1 GCA_017656295.1 Bacillus sp. (in: firmicutes)
CCATAAAAATCACCCCTTAAAGTAAATGTTGCCCATTAGGGGGTTTTTCAACCTCTACTTTAAGGGGTGCAGTTCATGAACGAGCAGGATGTTTTTATCTTTAGCTATGGAGTTAATTTTAAATCGGCCCAATGTGGGTGGGCTTCTAGTCGACGTTCCATATCTCGGAACGCTTGAAGTGATCGACTTAGCTTACTAAAAGCGTCGCCGCCTTCACTCCAACCTTGGTAACCAATCATTCCCTTATAACCAATCTTTTTTAGCTCTCCAAGTAAGGCAAAATTATCTAACTCTCCGGCATCCAATGGTTCAATCGTGGCGACTCCACCAAAACCGTGTGGATTGCGACGGCTACCAGAAATGTTCACTTGTTTTAAATAAGGAGATACCTTTCTAAGTATTCCTGATAAATCGGTTCCATCGACAGCGTACCAATGGTAGCCACAAAAGACGATGCCGAGATGAGGATGGTTAAGACGCTTACAAAGTCTGACTGCATCTTCATGGCGTTCAACCCAGAAAGATAGGTGGGTGTAAAGTAAAATATCAATGTTTCTTCGTTCGGCAATCTCTAGCGCTTTTTCTAACCACTTCGCGGCGATGTCGTCCCCTTTAGGATCTGAAGGACGGATATGATGTCCGACGGATTGAATCGCGAGTTCAACCGTCGAACATCCCTCCATTATCTCCAACATTTTTAAAATTCCTTTATTTCTTGGATGATCTTCACCTAGTGAAAGGTCTAACACAACGTACACGCCAGCGACGTCTAGACCATATTTTTCCTTTACGTTTTTCAGCTTTTCTACATCTCGCCACCGTTCTCCGTGCCAGACAGATAAATGGGTCGCGTCATACCCAATCTCCTTCAACATTTCACATCGAGCTTCAAAGCTATAAATGCCCATTGAGTTATAGAAAGCAAAATCCATTGCATAAAATGGGTATGCCATATTGTAAAGTTCTCCCTTCTACTGTACTTACAGCGATTTTAACGCTTCAGCAATCTCTGTATCCCCTGACATTAAATCGAATGCTTTTTTATACGTATTTGGTTCATCAAGAGCTTGAACGATTGTTCTTGCTACGTCTTCGCGTGGAATGCTGCCGCTTTTTAAGTTCTCGGCTGCGGTAACGAAGCCTGTTCCTTTTTCATCGCGTAGATAACCAGGACGAATAATCGTATAATTTAATCCGCTATTTATTAACATACGGTCAGCATAATGTTTAGCGACATAATACGGTTTAAGGTTTTCAGGCCAGTTTTCGCGGTTGTGGGCTTGGAATGTGCTTACAATAACAAATCGGTTCACACCTGCTTTTTCAGCAGCTTCCATTGCTTTTACAGCACCGTCTAAATCGACAAGCAATGTTTTATCTGCTCCTGTGTGTCCACCTGAACCAGCGGAGAATACGATTGCGTCACAACCTTTCGCTGCTTCGGCAATTTCATCGACCGTACCTTCTAGATCAGCGAGTACCGCTTCAATTCCTTTTTGCTGAAAAGCCTCAAGTTGTTCTTGTTTTCGAACCATCGCCCGAACCGTGTGTGTTTCATGTGCATGAAGCATGTCCACCACTTGTTGACCTACTTTTCCGTTGGCGCCAATGACTAATACGTTCATCCTTATCCGTCCTTTCTTGTTTTAATAACATCATGATAATGCTGGAAAATGTGGAAGCACATATTCACCTAATTCTTCAATTACTTCTTCTACTGGACGTTGACCATATTTTAAGTTGATGATGACATGGTTTACACCCGCATCTTGTAACGCTTCAAGAAATTCGATCACGAAATTTCGTCCCGTACGGAATCCAAGATGAATTGGAATTGGGACATGATCTGGATCTTCCGCTAAATCAATATATAGTGATTGGGTAAATGGCTTAAATTCGTCTGTTAACGAGCGCCAGTTGTCGATTAATGCTTTTTGGAATTTAAGCCCACGTGGATAGTAAATCCATCCATCACTATGTTCAGCAATCCATTCAGGCGACTGTCCGCTATGACCTGTCACCATCATTGGAATGTCTGACAATTTCGGTTTTGGTAAAATATCTCCGTTTGTTAGATGCACTCGTGGAGAGTCAATAGCAGGAAAATGCTCTTTCCATGATTTTTTTATGACATCAAACGCTTCTCGAAATAGTTCGCCACGATCTTCTGGATTCACAGAGAATGCTGGAAACTCAATTGGACGGTCACCTGTTGCCACACCGAGAATGAGTCGTTCACCAGATAATCTGTCAACAGAAGCTGCTGCTTTTGCCACATGAAGAGGGTGGCGCAACGTTAAAATAATACTTCCCGTTCCTAACGCAATTTTTTCTGTGTGGGCCGCAACATACCCTAAATACGTAAACGGATCATACATTTGCCCCACATCACCGAAATTCGGATCGCGTAATGGCACATCTCTTACAAATAAGGAAGCGAAATTAAGCTCTTCAGCTCGTTTTGCTAACTTCATTTGCTTTTCTATATTCATCTCAGGGACGTCCCCCATATACGATTCAATCGGGAAGAACAACCCTACTGTTAGTTTGTTTTCTTGATACATACGTGAATACCCTTTATGGTTTTTAAATTTTTCCATTGTTACCCCTCCCTAAGAAAAATTAAGTCATAATATTTTTGTTATGCCTCACCTGAAAGCTTTAACGATAATAATGTTAAATAAATGGTATACCCAATCACCGATACATTTCGTCCTGTTAAACATTATTTATTTTTTGTAAAAAACAACTTTATATGATTTCCATAACTATCTTGTTATGATGCGACAGAGGCAATGGCTGCATCGTCTTTCATCACTTTGTCAATAATGGCACTGCCAAGACAAACCTCACCGTCATAAAATACGGCTACTTGTCCTGGAGTAACAGCTTTAACCGGTTTTTCGAATTCTACAAAGGCAGTTTGATCCGGACGAATATGGACACGTACCTTCTGATCTTCTTGACGGTAACGGAATTTAGCTGTACATACAAACGTACCCGGACGAGCCTCCCGATTGATTAAGTTCACATGAGTGGCAATAAGACCGGTGGAGAACAATGCCGGATGGTCTTTTCCTTGAGCAACGAGTAACACATTGTTTTCTAAATCTTTATCGACGACATACCAAGGTTCACCAGTTCCTTTGCCACCGATGCCAAGTCCTTTCCGTTGACCAATGGTGTAATACATTAACCCATCATGAGTACCTAGTACTTCCCCATCGAGGGAACGAATTTCTCCGGGCTTTGCCGGTAAAAAATTCTTTAAAAAGCTTTTGAAATTTCTTTCTCCGATAAAACAGATTCCAGTACTATCTTTTTTATTGGCGGTAATAAGGTTCAATTCTTGAGCGATTTTTCGTACTTCATCCTTCGTTAAATCTCCTAGTGGAAATAGAACTTTGGACAAATGGTCTGCCGTTAATTGGCTAAGAAAATACGTTTGATCTTTATTGGAGTCTTTTCCACGTAGTAAGGTGATTTGACCATTTTCTCTATTGATTCTTGCGTAATGACCAGTCGCGATATAATCAGCATCTAGAGAAAGAGCGTAGTCAACGAAGGCTTTAAATTTAATTTCGGTATTACATAACACATCTGGGTTAGGTGTTCGACCTCGTTTTAGCTCATCCATAAAGTACGTAAACACACGGTCCCAATATTCTTTTTCAAAGTTCACACTGTAGTAAGGAATTCCGAGTTGATTCGCTACTCTTCTTACATCTTCATAATCTTCCGCTGCTGTACATACACCGTCATCATTGGTGTCATCCCAGTTTTTCATAAAGACACCGATGACGTCGTACCCTTCTTTTTTCAATAGGTAAGCTGCCACAGAGGAATCTACCCCACCAGACATTCCGACCACAACTCGTTTTTTCTTCATTCCTATTCACCTCCATAACTGAAATATATTTTGTTACAGTTTTATTTAAAAAAATTTACTGAGCACAACTAACACAAACCAGCATCAGCTGTGCCTTTTGACTAGTCTTCGCTATGAGATTCACTTTGATTGATCTCATCAATAATATCTTGTATGGTCACACCTTTTAAATAGTTTAAAAAGTGCTCTTCTGCATGATGAAAAACGCGAATGAGTATATCTGATAAGTGTTTACCTATAAGACAATTTTCGTTGGAATCAGGGCATTTCGGCACCAGCGTCTCTTCACTGGTAATTTTATATATTTTGTCTAACGTAATATGCTCAGGTTTAGCGTTTAAAGAAAAGCCGCCTTTCGCCCCTTCTTTTGATGTGATAATATTTTCTTTCCTTAATACACTCAAAATTTTTCTTAATCTTACTGGGTGGACCGAAACACTTTGGGAGATATCTTCACTGGTCACTCGTTGGTTTTGCTTTTGGGCTAAATACGCAACGCAGTGAACAGCAATCGAAAAATCGCTATTCATTTGGACCTGCCTCCTAAATGTAATAATAAATATTACAGTTTGTGTTGTCAACTTAAAAAATTATCTATAAATTTTTATTTTAAGGTTCATTTTAACATAATAAACATCAACCTTTATAAACAAACTAAATGCTTTAATTTTACGATTAATACAAATTTTGCTAATATTTAAATATAAATGATGAATAAGGAGCGTCTGGTGTATGTCACTGATCCATAAAATAAAAGCCGAAATGAACAAAGTGTTAGTCGGCAAAGAAAGAGAAATCGAACTGTTACTCATTGCCTTACTCCAAAATGGGCATGTGTTAATGGAGAGTGTGCCCGGGACTGGAAAAACGTTATTAGCAAAAACGTTTGCCCAATGCATTGAAGGCAAATTTAAGCGAATTCAATTTACTCCAGATGTGCTTCCATCTGATGTAACAGGCGTACAATTTTTTAATCCAAAAACATCTGAATTTGAGTTCCGCCCTGGACCGGTTTTAACGAATGTCCTTTTAGCAGATGAAATTAACCGAGCCACCCCTAGAACCCAATCCAGTTTGTTAGAAGTAATGGAAGAAAGGCAATTTACGATAGATGGCGAAACAATAACGTTAGATCCGCCTTTTATTACAATTGCTACCCAAAACCCTGTTGAATCCCAACAAGGAACATTTCCTCTTCCTGCTGCACAATTAGACCGTTTTTTATTTAAAGTACCGTTTTCTTATCCGGAATTTGACGAAGAGCGGTTGATTTTAAAAAGATTTACAAAACAAAATCCGCTTTCCGACGTGGTACCTGTCATTTCATTAAAAGAAATTAACGAACTGTCTAAGCAAGTAAAAGACGTACATGTTTCTGCTGATATAGAAACTTACATTTTAACCGTCACTCGCTATACCCGCGAGTACAAACATATAGAAGTAGGAGCTAGTCCAAGGGCCACTCTCGCCTTATTAAGAGCTGCCCAAGGTATAGCGTTTATTCAAAGTAGAGACTATGTCACTCCAGAAGACGTGAAAATGATGATCCCATATGTCATTTCCCACCGAATTCAATTAACCCCGGAAGCGTCATTAATCAAAACAAACGAACAGGTTATGGAAGAGTTGTTAGAAGAAGTGGATCTCCCAGTAGAATCGAGGGTGAACTAATGCGATGGAAAAGAGAGATTATCGATGATTACTATTTCCATATCTTATCCTTCCTTTTATTTTCAATCGTAGCAACCGCCGGTTTTTTGGTAGCCAATTACATCATTTTTACAATAGGTGTGATAGGAATTACATATTTCTTTATGCACAATTGGTATTTCAAACATGTTGGTAACAAACTCTATTTTGATAACCAAAAGGAGAACATTCGTCTGCTTGTTGATGAAGAAGGCTACTTACGGCTTTCATTTCGCAATGAAGGCGTAGCCATTTTAGGGGCAACGATAAGACTGACACTAAAAGATGTCATTCGACCGACGAAAATGAGTGCGGACCAATATGTTTCTGGAACGATTGAAGTACCCGTTCCCTTTAGCCTTTTGAAAAAAGAAGAAACGGTTATTAAAATACCGATTTTAGGAGTCAAAAGAGGGACGACAAGAATTTTAGAACTTCAAATAAATATTCCTCATTTATTTGGGAGCGGGGAAGTGATTTTGACGTATTCCGATATCATTCAAACACAAATTTATGTGTTTCCGTCTCCAGCTCCTTTTCCAGCTCGTATCGAAAAAAAAGCCATCGGTTTAGGAGAACATCCAACAATAAACTCGCTCTTTGTTGACCGGTTTCAACCGATTGGCACTAGAGATTATATTCGAGGTGACCGTTTTCAAGATATACACTGGAAAACATCCGCTAGAAGGCAAGAATTACAAACGAAAGTGTTTGCCCCTTCGACAAAAATGGAATGGATGTTTGCCATTAACTTATCGGATGGGCGGCACGGCGTAACTAGTCAATTAGAAGACTATATTAAATATACAACCTATTTGATGCAGCAAGCATTGGATAAAAATATATCGTTTTCACTCGTGGTAAATGTTCGTTCGTTTGGCTCAACTCCGTTTTTGTACTTACCTTCAGGGTCTGGCCCGAAGCATTTACAAAAAGCGCTCGAACTTCTATCGATACCATCTAACAACAGTATGACGATTCGATTTTCAATCGTCCTTCAATATGCGTTATTACATCAATTAGTTCCTGCTGTTTTCGTCCAAGCAGGAAAAACAACCGATGAAGATGAGAAGATTCTCTACCAATATAACCATCGAGGAGTCCAGATTTTAACATTACAAGCATTTGAAGATCAAGGAGCAATAGTACCATGGCAACGTTCTTTAAAAATCGCTTCCTCATAAATCTTTTACACATAATTTTAGATATCCTATTCCTATTTGTTACTTTCTCTTATATCGTGAACTACGATCAGCTAATCAACCAATACTTCCCTTTTTCTGTTCTACTTCTAATAGGCTCATCCATTTTTATTGCGTATTCCTTGATTACACGGTCAATGAAGCACTATTTGTTAGTTATTATTTATCTCATCCTACTGTTTGTAGGAATCGCAATATTTTTCACTCATTGGTTGATAACATTGGTTACCCTTATTTTTCTCGTTTGGCGAATAAACAGTTATTTTCAACTAGAGGCAAAGTTGTTTGAAGTAAATGGTGGGTACACACTGCTATTTTACTTAAATCTTGTCGTGGCGATTATAGTCACGGTCTATAAAAATCAAGATCATCTTCTTGCATTATTGTTATTACTTTTTATTTTTCAACTGACCATTATTTCTATAGGCACTATGGTGCAGCGGTTGTTACTGAGTGAAAAGCCACTTTCAAAACTGAAAAAACGAAATGCCTTATCCCTGCTTCTTTTTGGCGGATTCTTTACTTTAGGGGTTGGGCTTTTCATCTTAACTTCTCCGCTAATAAAGTCTGTGTTCATCAAGTTTTTCAGAAAAATATTGCTCGTCATTTCCTATGCAGTAGAAATAATCATTACTTTTATTATTTCTCTTTTACCGAAAGAAAAAATGCAAAGAAACTTAGAGTCACTGAAACTAAAATTACAAGAAGATAACGTGCTTCGACCAGAACAATTTGTCCATCATGAAACGGTCTCCTTTCCGATCGTTGAAATCTTCATTGCGCTACTCGTTGTTGGTATTATCGTGTATTTGATGAAAAAGAGAACGTCTGAACTTATATTTGAAGAAGAAACAACCCTGGTTTCTAGTCAAACCACTAAAAGCATAAACGATTCCCAGCACCCGATCAATCGCTCCATCGTAGAATATTCAATTAGTGTCGGCGAAGTTCGTGAACAAGTGCTGGCATTGGAACAGCTATCCATGAAAGAAGGCCAAGGCCGGAAAAAATTCGAATCCATTCGCGACTGGTTCGAACGAATTGGACTAAACGAAACAGAAGACTTCTTTGAAACGTATGAAAAAGTACGTTATGGAGATGAACTGATACCGATGGAAATGATTGAACAATTCAAAAAACGAGTGAAAGCACTGAAGGATGAGCACTTCTTGGAGCCACAAAAGAATAAGAGGGGAAAGTAGACAAACAGGGTTAGTTCCTTTTCGAGGAACTAACCCTGTTTTTTGATTATAAAATGGATCGCAAAATACCTCCGTCTACCCGTTGTGCAGTACCTGTGATCGGTGAAGCCTGTTCGGAAGCTAAGAATACCACTAGATTCGCTACCTCTTTTGTAGTTGCAAAACGTTTAATTAAAGAGGTTGGTAAGTGTTTCTCAAACAGCTCTTGCTCAAACTGTTCTGTGCTTTTACCTGCTTCTTGAGCTCGATCTGTCATAAAACTTTCCACTTTTTCTGTCTTTGTAGGACCTGGAAGAAACGCATTCACAGTGACTCCGCTTCCAGCTACACTTTCCGCTAATCCCCGTGAAAAGGCTAACAGAGCTGCTTTTGTCGCACCATAGTGGACCATTTCTCCCGAGAAAAAACCGGAAGTGGCACTTGCATTATTGATGACTCTCCCCCATCCTCTTTTCACCATTTCTTTTACATAATGACGACTTAAACGAACAGCGCTCATCAAATTCACCTGAATATATGTATCCCATTCTTCGTCTGTAATGTCAAAAAAAGGTTTCGGTTCAAATATTCCTATGTTATTTACGAGAATATCTGTTTCCGGCCAACATTCGATCATTTTATTGATCCCTTGAGGGCTACTAAGATCAGCCGCTACCCCACTGACGTCAGCCTCTGGAAGTTCTTTTATCAACTTATGCAAAGCTTTTGTCACACTTTGTTCCGTACGACCATTGATAAGAACCGAGCAGCCTGCTTGAGCAAGCGCTTCTGCAATCGCATAACCAATGCCTGAAGTCGATCCCGTAATAACCGCTTTTTTTCCTTTAAGATTTACTATCATAGTTCCTCCTTAATTAACTTGACGATTTTATTGATTCATCAACGCTACCCGAAACGGGAACAATTCCGCTGTCATGATTCCTTCTTTCACAGCTGGATCGTTCTTCATGATCTGATCCGCTTCTTCTAGGCTTTCCACTTCCAAAATAACAATTCCAAAAGGGTCGTAGTTGAGCGTCCTCCCTGCCATGATTACTTTGTTTTCCTTTAACAAGTTTTGCAAGTATGAAAAATGGGTCGAAACAATCGTATTCTCTTTATCGGTCCAATTGTTTTCATCTAAAAGCTTAGGGATGAGTTGTAATTTGTACAGGAACTGCTTAGTTTCCATCTTCGTCCTCCTATCTACCTTGTTTTACGCATAAAATAAAGTTCGCCTAATTCTTCCGTAAAGCCCCATTTCTGATAAAAAGGGATCATCTCCGGCCGACAATACAATTCAAAATGCATTACGTCTTTTAACAAAGGATGATGAAGCACAGAATCCATTAATATACGTCCTAGTTTTTTACCACGATAGCTCTCCTTCACGATGACATCTAGAATCAACGCTTTATAGACATAGTCTGTTAGTACCCTCGTAAAAGCAACCAACTCTTTCGTTTGAAGTTCACATAAACCAATCGTGATATCGGAATTCTCTACCATTCGCTGAACTTCTGACCATTTCCGTTCTTTGGTCCACCATTCTTTTTGGTACAACTGATGTAAACAGCGAATTTGCTCGTTTGTTAGTTTCTCCACTACTTCAAACTCCATTATGTAGGGCCTCCAATTTGTTTGATAAAACCTTATTAATTATTCGATTTTTTTACAATATTACCTTCTGTAAAAGGTTATTTATGAGGTAAAAAATAAAAATGCAGGAACTTGATTAAGCTCCTGCATGGTTCATACACTCGAAGTAGTTGAATGAATAAAAAAAGAGCCTGCATCCTTGTTGGCTCTTTTAGAAAAATGTTAAAACGTATGAGCAACATCTTTTGCTCGTGCAATGGCGTTTTCTTTAATTTCTTGTGCTTTATCAGGCATTGCAGCATGTCCTTCAACAAATAAACCTTCAAAAGAAGGAACTCCAAAGAATTGCATGATGATCCCTAGATAACGATGCCCCATTTCCATTTGAGCTCCTGGACCTTCTGAATAAATGCCTCCACTCGCTTGAATATGTAAGGCTTTTTTATCAGTTAATAGCCCTACTGGTCCTTGGTCGGTGTATTTAAAGGTTTTACCTGCAACTGCAACAGCATCAATATATGCTTTCATGACAGGCGGAAATGAAAAATTCCACATAGGTGTAACAAAAATATACTTGTCCCCAGAAATAAATTGGTCACATAACTCTGAAAGCCGACCAACTTTCGCTTTTTCCTCTGCTGAAAGTTCCTCAAATCCTTTCCCAGATTGAAGTTTCCCCCAACCACTAAATACATCAACATCAATTTGAGGAATATCTTCTCTATATAGGTCAATATGCACTATTTCGTGATCTGGATTAACTTTTTTGTATGTGTCGATAAAGGCTTTTCCTACCGCCATACTGTATGATTGAGTTTCATCATGCGGATGAGCTGTGATATACAATACTTTTGTCATTTTTACCTCTCCTTTTATAAAATGCAGCCATTTTAGTTTGTGAGTTAAACCAAAATTCATACAAATATCTTTAGTTCAGCTGATTGTAATTATGAGACAAACCCGTTTATCCTAAATTGGTACAACCGTAATTCTTGATTAACCATTTAAGAGAAGAACTGCTACAACGTTTTGAAAAAAAGATTAAAAAAAGCAGATGGAAGACCAGAAATCTTTTTCAGATCCGGTCCCATCTGCTTAATTTTTCCTGAAGAAAATTTTTGCTACACACTCTCATGTATTTAATTCTCTAACGAACCAATATCCATTTTTGATAATCTTAGTGCCCCTGACTAAATTGGTCGTTATTTACTTTTTTAAAAAAATGTAACAATATACCCGGTTCCTAATATAATGAATTGCAATCCAAACCAAATAAGAAAAGAGGTAATGTGAAAAATGTCTAAAAAAGAAATTAAACTGAAATCACATCAATCTGGAGAAGAAAAGGATTATAGAAGTCAGATATTAGACTTATTTAAATCATCACCTATTCCTGAAAATGAACTGTTAGATAACTTAGTACTATTCCAAAAAAGACAATCTATTTCAGACTTGTTATTTAAACATGAATTGTATCAAAAGATCCTTGATGTGAATGGAGTTATTATGGAGTTTGGCGTTCGCTGGGGGAAAAATCTAGCTTTATTTGAGTCTTTAAGAGGTATTTATGAGCCATATAATTACAGTAGAAAAATAATTGGTTTTGACACTTTTAGTGGTTTTCCTTCTGTTCATAAAAAAGATGGAAGCGACGATATTGTAGAAGTAGGAGCATACACAGTTACGGAAGGTTACGAAAATTATTTAGAAGCAGTTCTGGATTATCATGAAAAGGAAAGTCCACTTTCTCATATTAAGAAGTTTGAGTTAGTGAAAGGTGATGCGACGTTAACATTAGAAAAATATTTAAAAGAAAATCCTCAAACAATTATTGCTTTAGCTTATTTTGATTTTGATATATATGAGCCAACCAAAAAATGCCTGGAATTAATTAGAAATCACCTCACGAAAGGTAGTATTATTGGATTTGATGAATTGAATCATCCTGTTTTTCCAGGTGAAACGATTGCTTTAAAAGAAGCTTTAGGATTAGATAATTACAGAATTATGCGAACACCTTTCTCACCGTACGGTTCTTATTTAGTGGTAGAATAATGAAGACTTCACTGACTCAATTGCGATACCTTCTGATGTTGTAAAAATCTCAGCATTTCCTGCTCAACTTTCCAATAATGTTCACTAAACCAAATGAAATGACTTTCCGCTTCTGTTGTATATAATATTGAATTCCTTATGTTATTTTTCGCATATTCCGCATGTGAAAAGTCATTTGCTTTGTCATATTTGCTATGAATAATAAGAGTTGGCGCTTCAACTTGTTTGAGATCACCACTTACATGAGTTAAATCATGAATAAATCCTTGCCTTGACCTCAGTGTGCTAACATATGCAATCATTGCTTTTTTCTGAACGTCTGTCATACCCTCAAGGACAACTTTTGGGTGTAACGTTGATAATTTGAAAAGTATCAGCTTTAGTGCAGCGTTCGGCGCAATTTTTTGTAAAAAAAAGCGAACCATTTTCCACATGTATTTTTCTAGTCTCGTTCCATAGATTATTTTTTCCAGCTTCATATTGTTAGGTTCCAGCCCATCTTTCGTTAGTGCACATTGTAAAATGAGTTTATCGACACGATCACGGTAACGGCTGGCAAGTTGCAGCGCCGCTCTCGATCCAGTGGATATACCAACAACATGAACTTGCTGTATACCTAACTGATCTAACAAATCAATCAGAGCATCTGAAAAAGACTCAGCTCTTTCTCCAGTTGACAGAGGTGTATGTCCATAACCAGGTCTTGAAGGAACTAACACTTGGTAACCATTGTGTAAAAAGAAACGTGGCATTAACTCTCCTTCAACCGTTGTTTCACAATGGCAATGTCCACCATGCAAAATTAATACCGTCTCTCCCTTTTGGTCATTCTCAAATAACCGATATTCAATTGCTCCTAATTTCGTTTGACACATCTTCTTCATCACAACACATCCTTAAATGACTATGTTTTCGTAAAAGCTAAACGTACCCCTCTTTATTTCTACTGCTCTCAGCCACATTTTTCGTAGAGGAAGGGACGTAATACATTATTATGCAAGTGAAACAAATATGGAGTTAAACCTTTTATTTATTAATGAATTGGGTGAAAGGGTCATAAAAAGAACTTTGCCTTGAAACGGATTGACGTGTTACTTACGGTTACCGGATTTCCTAGTATCGTTACTGGAAATCCGGTAATTCTTTTTTCATGATCGTAATCGATTACATAAGTTTTAGAACGTTTTTTTGATTAAAGATGAACCTAATGGAAGTGGAGCGTGAGCGTGAAAATAAAAGGATAAAAGAGGAAAACATACGTGTAAGGGAATTGTATGAGCATATTTGATGATAAAAAAAGACCGACACTCGTACGTTTGTCGGTCGTTTCCGTAGCATGCTTATTTACTATCGAATCCCGTTACCCGATAAAGCAATGGATGGTATCTTACGTTGATGAGAGTGCTAATAATCAATCATAGCAAGCGTATAGGGGACTTTAACAGCTTTTGATTTTCTGATAAAGCTCCTGAACGGTCAAGTCGCCAAATTCCGAAAATCCAAATTCTTCGAGTGCCATTGTTTTTTGATTAATTACCGGATACAATCCCTGCCATACACCGACCAGCGTATACATATTCTTTCCGGGAACTTTTTTTAAAAAACAAACGTATTCGCCTTCAGCGATAGGTCCAGAGTAAATTTTATTCAAAGGATCCGTTGGCAACGGGAGTGGCTCGACACCCGTTGTTAACACGCGAACTAAAGCGCCTGTGTTTCCTTTCAAAGCCATTCTGGCATGAAAGGACTGTACGTAATTGACCAGTTTCTTTTCGTTTACCATGTGCGATGTCGGATAATCCTTAAGGGGAGAGTCAAATCTACCGTAAACAATTACATCTGATTGCTTCACCAACTCCTTCGAACTTGTCACTTTTGTAGTATCCACTTTCAAATCAGCGATGTTAACCGAAGCTGCGGATACCAGCGTGCTAAACGAGACGAAAAGAGCCAATACGACAGCCACGACTTTAAATGATGCTTTCATATTCTCACCTCGGTATTAATTGAAATATTCCACTTCAGTCGAAATAGGGAATTGAACAAATTTAGTTTCAAAATTATTTGTAATTTTATTCCTGCTTTCTCTGAATTACATAATTTTACCAACAACCTTCCCCATTCAGCTCAGTAATTTTTTTCAAATGATCCAAAGCTCCTCGTTGTAGACAACTGGCTAAAAACATAAAAAAAGGAAGAAATGGATGTAATCATCATGACTGTGATCCATTTCTTGCCTAAAAATTGATTCCACAAGTGTTAAGTTAACAGTACAAGTGCATTGGTTCTTAGTTCTAACCGCTTAATGTTCTAAAATTTATTGTACAATAGAGTAACTACAATAAATACTGGGGGGTTAATATGTTCTTAGCAATCATTTTATTTTTACTAGCAGGGTTAGCTGAAATAGGTGGCGGTTACTTAGTTTGGTTATGGTTAAGAGAGTCCAAACCATACTGGTACGGTATCGTTGGGAGTATGATTTTAATATCTTATGGAGTCATTCCAACTCTCCAAAACTTCCCTCATTTCGGTAGGATTTACGCTGCTTACGGTGGTGTATTTATCATACTTGCAATATTTTGGGGATGGGTAGTTGATAAAAAAACCCCTGATATGTACGACTGGATTGGAGCATTAGTATGTTTATTAGGTGTATCCATCATGTTGTGGGCACCTAGACACTAAGTCCCAATTTTTTTGACAGCGTTAATGCTGTCTTTTTTATCTACTACCTAGTAAAAGTCCTGTTATTTGTTTACAAACCAAAAAATTCTGAAATTATATCTGTACGTCAAACCTCTTCTAAAACTCCTTTTATCTTTTCTTTTAAAGGCAACTTCTTTGAAGATGAAGAAATTTTAAATTAAGTTCTCCAAAGGTTTATTAACAAAATAGAAACTGAAGGGGCGAAAGATAAAAAATATACTACAATCTCCCCCTTTATATCCTCTTAAATTTATACAGTTTCATCAACTGTATTTTTCAAAATTATCTGCGGGAAACACTCCAAATGTTTTTTGATTTACCTCACAATAAATAATTTACAATCTGGACAATTGGGGTTGGAATACAACCGTTTCATATAACGGTAACAATACTTTAATTTTTGATCATTACTTTAGATATTTGATGTGGATTTGTTAGCCTGTTATCATCTGGAGCAATATAATAAGTCATAAATAATTCTACTCCGTCTTTATCATATTTTTTATAAAACAGAATAAAATTTAATTCCTTATCAAAATGGAAGATTATTAAATTCTGATTTTTTTCTATCATATATATACTAAATTTTTTTCATATTCCTAAAAATAAAAACATTGACACCAACATAAACAAGTATACGTTATCGTAGATAAAAATAAATTTTACCCTTTATTTTTTTCTTTTGGTCTCCATTTTAAATTTGGTTTTTTACCCCAAATTCTATCAAGTCCCCAATACGCTTCATATTTTCTAGTATATATTGTTTCATTAATAGTTAAATCATCTGTAAACCATAGTACATCAATTAAAGCCCATTAACATTAAAATGATATGTATGGTGCCACTTTGCAATCTGTTGTTCCATGTTGATTAACAATCTCATCTCTCCTTTATTAATAAATTAAAGAGAAGATATATAAAAGTGCAACCCTTGTAGAGTTGCACGATAGACATTAATTAATTTTATTAATAAAAAAGTTAATAAATAAATAGAAGATTATCGAGGATATCACAATAAATATAGAGAACACTGAAAAAATAGTTAATTTTTGCTCAACATTATAATCTTCAGTGATGACAAAAATTAATGTGCTTATAATACTAATAATAATATAAATTAAGATACCCAACTTTAATATTTTACTTTTTTTCATTTTACACCTTTTATTTAACTTTAATATAAACACCTAATCCAGCTGGTCCAAGACCAATAAATCCACCTGTTTTTTTCTCTAAATTTAACTCGGCACCATAACTACCAAGTGCAGCTTCGAATCCAGTTTCGAATGTTATACCGTTAAAAGTAAAATCTTTATTAACATTATACTTAACTATTGCAGCCTTTGCACCAACTTTAATACCTTTATTAAATTCTAGTGCAAGATCAGCTGTACCAAGTTGAACACTCCCATTAGCTGCCCCTTTTTTTCCGCTTTCATCGGATAAAACGAGTCTTAGGAAAACATCAATTAAACAAAATAACTGCAGCACAATGTCAAGAGTTTATAAATAAATTGCTAGATGAAGGACTTTCAGAAAGATACATTGAATACATTGAATACATTTATACCGTTTTATATGGCGCTTTGCAAAAAGCTATCGAATGGGATTTAATTATCTGTAATCCTAAAAGAAGTCCAAGTCCGTTTAGGGCATTCGAGCATCAAAACCACTGGGGATATTTATGCTCATGTAACAGATCAAATGAAAGAATTAACAGCACAAAAATTTAACGAATATATGCAAAAAAGAGGCTAGAAATATAAATGTGGTCAATTTGTGGTCAAATTGACTCTAGCCTCCCTGAAATTCTTGTTATTTCAAGCTTAAAAGCGCCACACACTCCACATGCGTCGTATGCGGGAACATATCCACTGGCTGAACTTCTAGCGTTTGGTAGCCGCCGTCTTCGAGGATGCGTAAGTCGCGGGCGAGCGTCGCCGGGTTACAAGAGACATAAACAACGCGTTTTGGTTTCATGGCGATGATCGTTTCTAATAGCGAAGCGTCGCAGCCTTTGCGAGGCGGGTCGACGACGATACAGTCGGCTTGGATGCCTCGTTCGTACCACTGTGGAATGACGGTCTCGGCTTCGCCAACCGCAAATTCGACGTTATGAATGTTATTGAGTTCGGCGTTTCGTTTCGCATCTTCGATGGCTTCAGGAACGATTTCGACACCGTATACTTTTTTTGCTTTTTGAGCTAAAAAGAGCGAAATCGTACCGATGCCACAATACGCATCGATAACCGTTTCTTCCCCAGTTAGGTCCGCATATTCCAACGCTTTTTCGTAAAGTACTTTTGTTTGTTCTGGGTTTACTTGATAGAATGAACGGGCAGATATTGCAAATTTGATATTACCGATGTAGTCGTAAATGTATTCCGTCCCCCATAATACCTTCGTTTTGTCTCCTAAAATGACGTTTGTCCGCTTTGGATTGACGTTTTGAATAATCGATTTGACGTTTGGAATGTTCTCCACAATTTCTTGAACAATTTTCTTTTTAAACGGTAAGTCGTCGGTTCGAGTGACTAGAACAACCATGACGTCCTTCGTTGTGTGTCCATAACGAGCCATAATGTGGCGAATCGTTCCTTTATGCGTTTTCTCGTTGTACGCTGGAATCCCATACTTTTCACAAATCTTTTTTACTGTTTGTACCACGACATCGTTCATTTCTTGCTGGATCAAACATGCTTCCATATCGATAATGTCGTGCGAACGTTTTTGATAAAACCCAGCGACAAGTCCCCCTTCTCTTTCCCCAACAGGGACTTGAGCTTTATTTCGATATCGCCACGGATCGTTCATGCCGAGCACTGGATGAACAACGACGTCTTCAATTTTGCCGATACGCTGTAACACTTCCCGCACGTGCTTTTCCTTTGCTTTCAGTTGTCCGTCATACGACAAGTGCTGTAATTGACAACCACCACATTGTTTGTAGATGGCGCATGATGGCTCCATTCGCTCTGGGCTCGGTTCATATAATTCGATGAGTCGACCATATCCGTACCCTTTGTTCACTTTTACGACTTTCACTTTCGCTTTTTCACCAGGCAGACCGTTCGGAACAAATAACGGGTACCCATCCACTTTCGCGACACCATTTCCATCGTGGGTTAAGTCTTCAAATGTGACATCGTAATATTCATTTTTTTTCACAGGTGCAACCATATCTTTTGGCATCGTGATAACCTTCCTTTTTTAATCAAACGTTTGTTTAAATAAAAGGCAATGTTAAATTTCATTGGTGATTTTTAGCAAGTTGTTCACACGGCGGCGACTCCAGCGGGAACAAGAAGCCGCAAAAACCCTTACTTGAGCGTAGCGAGGGAAGCGGCTTGCCCGCGGAAAGCGTCCGCCACAAGCGTAATGTATAAATATTAACAGCATCATTTAACAGACATTCATGTCAATTGTTTTTGGCACATCGATGAATGAAATAGCAGTAAAAATTATCCACAGTTATTTTAGGGTAAAGCCAGATAAAAAGAAGCTTGATCCCAGATAGAATCGAGGCTAGTTTAGTTAATCAAATGTTTGTATAAAAATCGTAGCTGTCTTTTGCTCTTTTTACAAATCGCTTGACCAAACAATCAAATTCACTTGGATTTATCGGATGAAGATTTTTTATACAAACGTATACTTACACACGAGAAACGTTTAAACAATCATTCATCAAACGTTTGTTTACTTTCTCTAGTGGTTGAAAACGGTGTGAACTCTTGTATTTTCGAACTAAATAAACGTTTGTTTAAAATCGACCATATTGTAACATAACGGACGCCTAAAGGCGAAGGAACAGTTGATTCATAAAATAAACCTTTCTGAACAAATCAGAAAGGCCTCATAAGCTATTCTGTAACACGGTCTTCTGGTCGGATTTGGTCGATTGGGACAAACACTTCGAGATGACGGTATAAGTTTTCAAATTCAGCTGGAAGTAGTCCGCCGAATTCGCCGTCAATATTAAGCTGTACTTTTTCTTTTGAATACACTTTAATATGGTTCGCTTTCGTGTAAATGACGTGCGGATCATTGATATGTTCGCCGCGAATGGCGGATGAGGCAATCCGAATAAATTCCGCTAAGTTCGTTTTCTTTAAAATTAATAACGAGAACAAGCCGTCGTTAATCGACGCATCCGGAGCTAATTTTTCAAAACCGCCGACTGAATTTGTTAAGCCGACGAGGAACAGCATCACTTCGCCTTCATAAAGCTTGCCATCATACTCAATCGTCACTTCGGTCGCTCGAATGGACGGCAGCATTTCAATTCCTTTTAAATAATAAGCGAGTTGACCGAGCATCGTTTTTAACTTACTCGGCACTTCATACGTTAGTTCCGTTAAGCGTCCGCCCCCGGCGATATTAATAAAATACCGGTCATTCATGCGTCCAATATCCACAGGGATGGTGTCGCCTTTAACGATAATATCCGTTGCTGCCTCAATATCACGCGGAATGTGGAGCGCTCGTGCAAAATCGTTAGTCGTGCCGACAGGAATGACCCCTAATTTCGGACGATAGTCTTGTTCGGCTAGACCATTGACCACTTCATTGATTGTTCCATCTCCTCCGGCAGCAATAACAATATCATAGCGACGCTCAACGGCAATTTTCGCTGCCTTCGTTGCGTCCCCCGCTCCAGTCGTAGCATGGGCAGACGTCTCGTAACCGGCTTGTTCTAACTTTTGGAGCACTTCTGGCAGATGCTTTTTAAACAACTCACGGCCTGACGTTGGATTATATATAATTCGCGCTCTTTTCATACCCCATCATCCTATTCTCGTGCTTATTCCACTTTATACATATTACAAAATTCTTCCATCATCATCAATTTTTTTGAAAATTTCACACTAAAAACAGGAAAAACTGGCTAATGCCAGCTTCAACAACCTATATCATCATTCTTTATTTTTCCCTACCCTATCATACCTCTTTTTGTGAAAAAAATCTATTGTCATACTCCATTGTATGAGAGGGTTGTTCATTTTATGAAAGGCTATGTTATATGTCATTGTTGATTTTTAGCAAGTTGTTCACACGGCGGCGACTCCAGCGGGAACAAGAAGCCGCAAGACCCTTACTTGAGCGTAGCGAGGGAAGCGGCTTGCACCTTGCCCGCGGAAAGCGTCCGCCACAAGCGTAATGTATAAATATCAACAGTATCGCTTAACAGAGTCTTATGAAAAAACAACCGTATGAAGTGAGAGCGTCCGTGCTAAGATAAATGTTTGAACATAAAGGGAAGGCAAGAGGTTTATCGTTCGGCTATCTCACTTCATCTTGAATTAAAATTCTGCTTTTTTACTCTTCTACTTTTTAACAATTGTACTTCAAATCTAAAACATTACATAATTTCCGAGTCACATTGGCACTTTGGTGATTGATGAAAGTACGGAAGACGACAGTATAAAGGTTTTTTTCTCATTTGTTGTTGGTGATATCTCCATCCATTTCGATTAATGTCATCCATTTTTTGTTCATATTCTTTCATATACGAATACAAATTAAACATTTAAAACCCTCCTTCCTTCCAATGTCTTCTCACTTGTATCTTATTACCAGCGCTCTTTTGTCGCACCGGTGAATAGAAGGAAGAAAGGCTACTGCTTTCGATTGAAATTCCACTTTAGTAAAATCATCCTTAAACTGATGACAGTCCATCTCTTGGCCCCTTTTTAGAAAAAAAAGGCGTCCCTTTAAAAAGAGGACACCTTTAAAAGATATTTATATTCCACTTGGTCTGGAACCAAATACTAATATTCAGAAAAATTTTGAATTGTCGCTGCTACATTTGTATTCTTAAAATCCCACTACGTTCAGATAAAATGGTGGTAAAGGATGTTTGTCATTGTTACGTATGACATATTTATATCCCACTAAGTTTAGATAGAACCCTATTTTTTAGAAAAGCTCTAATAATAATGCTAGTATCCAAAATTAAGATTTGCTGCACTTTTTTGAATTAGTCAGGATAATCCTTTTAGCAACTTTCTCATACTTGATAATTACTTTCGTTTCTACTTTACCATAAAATACTACTTCTAACATAGTAGAAAACAGTAATTTGAAGAGATGCTTGTCTTCAACGTTTAGAATGTTCCACTTTTAATAAGCCAAACACAATAAAATGATTTGTCGGCTGATAGAATGGAAAAAGTATATCCATTAGCTCAGATAGAAATTACTATTAAAAAGGCTGACCCATAAGTGTCCGAGCTCACGTCAGTTCTACTGCATTGTGAGGTTGAACACTTTGATTTTGGGTCAGCTTTCTTTATGATTATCGTTTATTCATTTCCTCAATAAGTAGCTTGTTTACCATTGGCGGGTTTGCTTGGCCTTTTGTGGCTTTCATGACTTGTCCGACTAGGAAGCCAAGGGCACGGTCTTTTCCGTTTTTGAAGTCTTCGATCGATTGTGGGTTCGCATCCAATACTTCAAGAACGATTTTGCGAAGAGCGCCTTCGTCGGAAATTTGGACGAGACCTTTTTCTTTAACGATTGTTTCTGGGTCTCCGCCTTTTTCGACAAGCTCTTTAAACACTTTCTTCGCGATTTTAGATGAAATCGTTCCTTTTTCAATCAGCTTAATAAGTCCTGCTAAGTTCTCTGGTGTTAAGGCGATTTCGTGAAGCTCTTTTTGCTCCGCGTTTAAGTATGCAGATACTTCACCCATGAGCCAGTTCGATGCTTGTTTCGGATCGGCTCCTTTTTCGACCGTCGCTTCAAAGAAATCGGACATTTCTTTTGTCAGTGTTAAAATTTTCGCGTCATACGCTGGTAAGCCAAGCTCTTCGATGTAACGTTTTTGACGTTGGTCTGGAAGTTCTGGAATTTCGGCACGAACGCGTTCTTTCCATTCGTCGTCAATGTGAAGCGCTACTAAGTCAGGCTCTGGGAAGTAGCGATAGTCTTCGCTTCCTTCTTTCACACGCATTAAAATCGTTTTACCAGTTGCTTCGTCAAAGCGGCGCGTTTCTTGGCGAATGACGCCACCGGATAATAAGATTTGTTCTTGGCGCTTTTGCTCGTATTCTAATCCTTTACGAACAAAGTTAAAGGAGTTTAAGTTTTTTAATTCGGTTTTTGTACCGAATGTTTCTTGACCGATTGGGCGAAGCGAGATGTTCGCGTCACAGCGAAGGGATCCTTCTTCCATCTTACAATCGGACACACCCGTATATTGAATGATCGATTTTAATTTTTCTAAGTACGCGTACGCTTCTTCAGGTGTACGGATGTCTGGTTCGGAGACGATCTCAATGAGCGGTGTTCCTTGACGGTTAAAGTCAACAAGAGAATATCCTTCGCCAGAGTGTGTTAATTTACCCGCATCTTCTTCCAAATGAAGGCGCGTAATGCCGATTCTCTTTTTCTTTCCGTTCACTTCGATCTCGATCCAACCGTTTTTACCAATTGGTTGGTCGTATTGAGAGATTTGGTACGCTTTCGGGTTATCTGGATAGAAATAGTTTTTACGGTCGAATTTCGTATCCGTTGCGATTTCACAGTTGAGCGCCATCGCTGCTTTCATCGCGTACTCCACCGCTTTTTTATTTAACACTGGCAACACGCCAGGATAACCAAGGTCGATTACGTTTGTATTGGTGTTAGGTTCCGCTCCGAAATGGGCTGGAGCAGGTGAGAAAATTTTCGACTCAGTTTTTAACTCGACGTGGACTTCAAGTCCGATGACCGTTTCAAAGTTCATTCGTTTTCACCCCTTACAGCTCTGGTTTTTGTTTATGGTAGTCAGTCGCTTGCTCAAACGCATGAGCTACACGATATACCGTGCTTTCGTCGAAGTGTTTACCAATAATTTGTAAGCCTAATGGTAATCCGTTTGCAAAGCCGCATGGAATCGAAATCCCTGGAACTCCCGCTAAGTTCACTGGGATCGTTAATATATCGTTCGCGTACATCGTTAATGGATCATCGATTTTTTCGCCAATTTTGAACGCTGGTGTTGGCGTGGTTGGTCCAATAATGACATCGTATTTTTCAAATACATCTTCAAAGTCTTTTTTAATGAGGGTACGTACTTGCTGCGCTTTTTTATAGTAAGCATCATAGTAACCAGAGCTTAATGCAAACGTACCAAGCATAATCCGACGTTTCACTTCATCGCCGAATCCTTCTGCACGAGTTTTCTTGTAAAGGTCGATTAAGTTTTCTGCATCTTTTGCTCGGTAACCGTATCGAATACCGTCAAAGCGAGCTAAGTTCGCAGACGCTTCCGATGATGCTAATAAGTAATATGTAGCTACACCGTATTTCGAATGTGGAAGCGATACCTCTTCCCAAGTTGCTCCAAGTCCTTCTAACACTTTTAACGCGTTTAATACCGCTTGACGAGCCTCTTCGCTAACCCCTTCACCAAGGTATTCTTTTGGTACGGCAATTTTTAAACCTTTAATATCACCAGTTAATGCACTGACGTAATCAGGCACGTCAATGTTTGCAGAAGTGGAATCGTTCGGATCGAGTCCAGCAATTGCTTGAAGTAAGTAGGCGTTATCTTCAACAGTACGAGTAATTGGTCCGATTTGGTCTAAAGAAGAAGCAAAAGCGACAAGTCCGAAACGAGATACGCGTCCGTATGTAGGTTTTAAACCAACGACACCACAGAAAGCTGCTGGTTGGCGGATGGAACCACCTGTGTCGGAACCTAGGGCAAACGGAACTTCTCCCGCAGCCACCGCTGCAGCTGATCCTCCGGAAGAACCACCTGGTACCGTTTCTAAATTCCAAGGGTTATGCGTTTTATGGAAGCCAGAGTTTTCCGTGGAGGAACCCATAGCGAATTCGTCCATGTTTAACTTACCGATTGTAATCGTTTCGGCTTCATGGAGTTTATTCATTACCGTAGCATCGTAAATCGGGTCAAAGTTTTCTAAAATTTTACTTGCACAAGTGGTGCGTAACCCTTTTGTCACGATGTTATCTTTAATACCGATTGGCATACCGAACAGCAAACCTTTAGGCTCGTCGGTTGCTAATTTTTCATCTAATTGCTTCGCTTTTTCGCGTGCGCGTTCTTCGTCTAACGTAAGAAACGCCTTTACTTTATCTTCTACTTCATGAATGCGTTTATATGATTCATCGACTAAGTCAGATACGGAGATTTCTTTTTTAACTAAGCGTTCATGAAGCTCTGAAACTTTATAATCGAAAAGAGACATCCAGTTTCCCTCCTTACTCTAAAACTGATGGAACCTTTATTTGGCCATCTTGATGGTCTGGTGCGTTCTTTAATACTTCTTCACGTGGTAAACCTGGTTGTGGTACGTCTTCACGCATCACGTTTTTCATATCAAGCACGTGAGAAGTTGGTGGAACATTGGTTGTATCTAATTCATTTAATTGCTCAGCAAACGTAATGATCGCATCTAGCTGTTGCTGGAACTTCGCAGCTTCTTCTTCCGTAATTGCTAAGCGCGCAAGATGGGCGACGTGTTTTACTTGGTCTAATGAAATTCTGGACATGTGCTTCACCTCCGATTTTGGTTCGAACAATAACAATATTATTGATAATATCAAAACAACGCGCTTGTAGGCAATAAACCTTCCCTTCCATCATTGCCATAACCATGTTTATTTTATCACATGTGTACATAGATTGGATGAACGAATCGTTCATGCTTGAACAAGAGAATGAGCATATTTTATTTAGAGTTCTCCCAGCTTTTATTTGCAGTTGGAACCGAATTTTTTGCAGTTTCTACATCAGCTTTTGCACTTTTCACCGTTTCTTTTGCGGTTTCTACATCGGCTTTTGCACTTTTCACCGTTTCTTTTGCAGTTTTTTCGTCGGCTTTTGCACTTTCTGTTACTTGGTTCAGTTTCAGCATTGTGCTTGTACTTTACACGACCTGGTTTACACTTTCGGACATTTGGCTTGCACTTTCCGCCACCTGGCTTGCACTTTCGGACATTTGGCTTGCACTTTCCCGCCACCCGGTTTACAGTTTTCTATTCCAAATACAAAAAGCCCTTCGATTTGAAAAATCAAAGGGCTTTTGTCATCTTAATGAACTTAGACCTCTACAAATTGCTCTTCTTCGGTAGAGCCTTTCAGAGCCGTTGTCGATGAAGTGCCACCCGAAATGACCATCGATACTTCATCAAAATAGCCAGTTCCAACTTCACGCTGATGCTTCGTTGCCGTGTAACCGTATTTTTCGCTCGCAAATTCGGCTTGCTGTAATTCGGAGTAGGCAGCCATCCCTTGTTCTTTGTATTTGCGGGCTAATTCGAACATGCTGTAGTTGAGAGCATGGAATCCTGCAAGAGTAACAAATTGGAATTTGTAGCCCATCTTTCCGAGTTCTTGTTGGAATTTAGCAATCGTTTCGTCGTCTAATTTCTTTTTCCAGTTAAATGAAGGCGAGCAGTTATAGGCTAACAGTTTGCCAGGGAACTTTTCATGAATCGCTTCAGCGAACGCTTTCGCTTCTTCGAGATTTGGTTCGGATGTCTCACACCAAATTAAATCGGCATATGGCGCGTATGCTAATCCTCGGGCAATCGCTTGGTCTAAGCCAGCTTTTGTGCGGTAAAAGCCTTCTGGTGTCCGCTCACCCGTAATAAACGGTGCATCGTATGGGTCAATATCGCTCGTAATTAAGCTAGCAGCATTTGCATCCGTGCGGGCAATTAATACGGTTGGAACTCCCATCACATCCGCAGCGAGACGTGCCGAAATTAAGTTTTTCACCGCTGTTTGTGTCGGAAGCAACACTTTTCCTCCGAGATGCCCACATTTTTTCTCCGAAGATAGTTGGTCTTCAAAATGAACACCGGCCGCTCCTGCTTCGATCATCGCTTTCATTAATTCAAAGACGTTTAATTGTCCGCCAAACCCAGCTTCTGCATCTGCAACAATTGGCGCGAACCAATCGACGGAGTTATCCCCTTCTAAATGGTGAATTTGATCGGCACGCTGCAACGCTTGGTTAATACGCTTCACAACGTGAGGAACACTGTTTGCCGGATACAAGCTTTGGTCCGGATACATTTGCCCAGCTAAGTTTGCATCGGCTGCAACTTGCCATCCGCTTAAATAAATGGCTTTAAGACCTGCTTTGACTTGCTGCACCGCCTGATTTCCTGTTAACGCTCCAAGGGCATTAATGTAATCTTCTTCATGAAGCAGCTTCCACAGTTTTTCCGCTCCTCTTTTCGCGAGCGTATATTCAATATCAATGGACCCCCGTAATTTGATCACATCTTCTGCTGTATACGGACGCGTAATTCCTTTCCACCGTTCTTCCATCTCCCACTGTTCTTGTAATTTTTGAATACGTTCGTCTTTCATTGTTCATTCTCCCTTCAAATTTCATATTTTTATAGTTAAAAATGGGTTTATGATACGTATTTCATGGTGTAGTGATCTATTGGTGAAGATTGAATGCAGTTCTGAGGAGTGTATTGTAGGAATTATCAGTTTATTTACCAAAGCAGCACTTTACTTGCTCGAAATCACAATTTTTTTCTTCTGACCCCCGTGAAAGGAACACCCAACCTCTATTAACCAGGCCCATCTTTTATAAAATTTCGTAACCTGGTATTGTTAAAAAGTCGACAAAATCATCATTTAAAATGAGTTCGTCAAACAGTTTACTCGCCTCTTCAAAACGCCCTTTTTCATACGCTTCATCGCCAATTTCTTGCCGAATCTTTGCAAGTTCTTCTTCTTTCCATTGCTGGTACAGTTCTTTCGTTACTTTTCGTCCATCATTGAGCGTTCCTTTTGGATGGCGAATCCATTGCCATAGTTGAGCCCGAGAGATTTCTGCTGTTGCCGCATCTTCCATTAAGTTGTGAATCGGTACGGCCCCTCTTCCAGAAAGCCAAGCGGCAATATAACGAATTCCAACATCAATATTTAAACGAACGCCTTGTTCGGTAATTTCGCCCTTAGGTACTTCAAGTAAGTCTTCCTCTGTTACTTCTAAGTCTTCCAGCCGTTTCGTCCGGATTTGGTTAGGCTCTTTCATTTCTTTATTAAATACATCCATCGCCACAGGAACTAAGGCCGGATGGGCGACCCATGTGCCGTCGTGACCATCACGTGCTTCCCGCTCTTTATCCAAACGTACCTTTTCAAAAGCGATGCGATTTTTTTCTTCATCCCCTTTAACCGGAATTTGGGCGGCCATTCCCCCAATCGCCGGTGCTTGCCGACGATGGCATGTTTTAATTGTTAGTAATGAGTACGCACGCATAAACGGTACGGTCATCGTCACTTGCGAACGGTCTGGTAATAACACATCTGGTTGATTTCGCAATTTCTTTAAGTAACTAAAAATATAGTCCCAGCGACCACAGTTAAGTCCGGCAGAATGTTCTTTTAGTTCGTACAAGATTTCGTCCATTTCAAAAGCCGCCATAATCGTTTCAATCAGCACCGTCGCTTTGATCGTACCTCGTGGAAGACCAATGTACTTTTGCGCATACAAAAACACATCGTTCCACCAACGAGCTTCTAGATGACTTTCTAGCTTCGGTAAGTAAAAATAAGGACCAGACCCCTTTTCTATAAGCCGGCGGGCATTATGGAAAAAGTACAATCCAAAATCTACTAAACTAGCGGATATCGGCTGTCTGTCAACGGTGATATGTTTTTCTTCTAAATGTAAGCCGCGCGGACGAACGACTAATACCGCAGGATTGTCATTGAGTTTGTACACTTTCCCTTGCTCGTTCGTAAACGAAATCGTCCCCTCAACGGCATCACGTAAGTTTACTTGCCCTTGGATAATGTTTGACCATGTTGGTGATGTCGCATCTTCAAAACAAGCCATAAACACTTTGGCCCCAGAGTTAAGAGCATTTATAATCATTTTCCGGTCAACTGGACCGGTAATTTCCACTCGTCGATCTTTTAAATCTTCAGGTAACGGTGAAATCACCCAATCGCTTTTTCGAATCGACTCTGTTTCTGGTAAAAAACGTGGAAGCTCTCCTCGATGGATGGCCTCTTGTCGTTCCTTTCGCCGTTGTAACAGTTCTTTTCTTTGTGGACCAAATCGACGTTCCAGTTGTTCGATAAATTGCAGCGCCTCATCTGTTAAAATACTTTCATAACCTGCTTTATTGTCTGCTTCAATATGAATACCTGCCGTTTCCGATAATTTCATAACTCCACCCCTTTGCCTTTGTTATAAAACAGCTTTATTAAATTTATTAGTATTATATAACAGAACAACAAAAAGTGAAATAATTTTTCAGAATTTTCGTTCGACAAATTCTGCGTGTCCTATAGTTTAAGAGAAAAGACACCTTTGATATACCAGTTGTACTCGTAAGTAATTGCACGGACGGTACTAGAAAGAGCCGTATTTCTATAAGAAGCAAATAGAATACGCTAACAGAATAGCCAGTTTTGAATTTCCATCCATTTAACCATTTAAATTTTAGGCTATGTTATATGTCATTGTTGATTTTTAGCAAGTTATTCACACGGTGGCGATCCCAGCGGGAACAAGAAGCCGCAAGACCCTTACTTGAGCGTAGCGAGGGAAGCGGCTTGCAACTTGCCCGCGGAAAGCGTCCGCCACAAGCGTAATGTATAAATAACAACAGTATCGTTTAACAGACACCCATGCCAATATAAAATTGGCACATGATATTTGAAATAACAGCAAAAGTTATCCATAGGTATTTCAGGGTAGAGCCAAATTTTAAAATATAAAAAAACGCTTGGACAGTTAAAAAACTATCCAAGCGTTATTTCATTATGCTTTTGCTTTTTCAAATTCTTCTTGGATTTCTTCCGAAGGTGCTTCTGTTAGTAAGCTGAAAATAATGATCGCTAGTGTACATACAATGAATCCTGGAACAATTTCATATAGGTCATATAAGCCGCCTTCAAGCTGTTTCCAAATCACAACGGTGGCCGAACCTGATACTAATCCTGCTAGTGCCCCCCAGCGATTCATCCGCTTCCAGAATAGGGATAAAATAATGACAGGTCCAAAGGCCGCTCCGAATCCACCCCAAGCATAGCTGACAAGGTCAAGGACGGAGCTGTCTGGGTTGCTCGCTAACACAATCGCAATTAACGCAATAACAACTACCGAAATCCGTCCAACCCATACTAATTCTTTTTCGGATGCATTTTTTCGGAAAATCGCTTTATAAAAGTCTTCAGCAATCGCACTAGAAGATACGAGTAACTGTGAGTCAATCGTACTCATAATTGCTGATAAAATCGCGGCTAGTAAAATACCAGCTACCCATGGTTGAAATAGCACTTGAGTAAAGTCCATAAAGACGGTTTCTGCGTCTGCTAATGGCTTGTCAGCAAAATAGGCGATACCGGCAAAACCAGTAAATACAGCTCCTAATAAACCGAAAATCATCCACACCATACCGATTAATCGAGCCGTTGGCACATCTTTTTTAGACTTTAGTGCCATAAAGCGAGTAATAATGTGCGGTTGACCAAAGTAACCTAATCCCCAAGCCATGGACGAAATAATTCCCATTGCTGTCATACCTGCAAAAACGTCTAACGCTTCTGGATTCACGGAAGCTACTTTTTCCACTACAACTCCAAATCCACCAAGCTCCACAATGGCAGCTATCGGAACAATGAGGAGAGCCGCAAACATTAATAATCCTTGGAAAAAGTCGGTCCAGCTTACCGCTAGAAACCCACCTAAAAATGTATAAGAAATAATGACGATTGCACCAATCCAAAGAGCGGCTGTGTAATCAAGACCAAACGAGTTTTCGAATAATTTTCCTCCCGCAACCATTCCGGAAGAGGTATAGAACGTAAAGAATAATAAAATAACAAAGGCAGAAATAATTCGTATTAATTTTGAATCATCACGGAAACGGTTTTCGAGATAATCAGGAATCGTTAGTGAGTTTTTCGCTACTTCCGTATACGTACGAAGACGCTTCGCTACAAACTGCCAGTTTAGATAGGCACCAAGGGAAAGACCGATACAGATCCAAATCGAATTTAATCCAGCTGCATACGCTGCCCCAGGCAGTCCTAACAGCAACCAACCACTCATATCTGATGCCCCAGCGCTTAACGCGGCAACTCCAGGGCCGAGACTACGTCCACCAAGAATATAATCAGATAAGTTCGAAGTCATTCGATAAAACCATAAACCGATGGCCAACATAGCGGCTAAATAAACAATAAATGTGACAAGCGTTGCTGTTGACATCATACCCTATTGTTCGCTCCTTTCCGTGAAGTACGTCACGACACTAAGCAAAATAATGCCTAGCATTGGGCCAAACACCCAAAATAACGTAGATGCTGATAACATCTTCCCACCCCCATGAATATTTTGTAAACCCTTGTATGGAGTTCCAATATTTTGCATAAAATTTGTATATTCAACCTTTCGATTGAAAGGGTTTACAACATCGATATTATAGAATTTCAAAACTAATTTTATTCATTGTATACTAGTAAAATAATATATAATTATTCAATTACTCTTATATTATAATCGAAATCGGAATGAATAAAAATATTTTGTTAGCATTTTCGAAAAAATTTTTTGTAACTTTTTAATTTTACAATATTTTTATAATAAAATTATTGAATCGAATATAAATTGTTTATCTTATACTTAACCTCTAGGTAGAGAAATTGTTTGTAAAAGTTTCATATAGGTCGCACGTATTGAGGAAACTTGTTCGCTAAGGAGTTGGAAAGTGCTTAGTATTCGATAGGAATGTGTTTTACACAAAAGGGACAGCCCTCGTACAAAGACTGTCCCTATCAAACCTTGATTAAAGCATTTCCGAAGTTGTCTTCGCTTGCATGTGTAAGATTAAGTAGTCTGGGCCACCGGCTTTGGAGTCTGTACCGGACATATTGAAGCCACCGAACGGTTGGTAACCAACGATGGCACCTGTACAACCGCGGTTGAAGTAAAGGTTTCCGACATGGAAGTCTTCACGTGCTTTTTCGATGTTTGCACGGTTGTTGGAGATTACTGCTCCTGTTAAGCCGTATTCGGTGTTGTTCGCAATGTCAATCGCATGATCGAAGTCTTTCGCTTTTGTAAAGGCCACGACTGGTCCGAAAATTTCTTCTTGCATGATGCGCGCCTCAGGATCCACATCCGCAAAGACCGTTGGCTGGATAAAGTAACCTTTTGAGTCGTCCCCTTCGCCACCTGTCATGAGTTTGCCTTCTTGTTTTCCAATTTCAATGTAGTTCATGATTTTGTTGAAGGCGCTTTGGTCGATGACTGGACCCATGAATGTGCTTTGTTCTGCTGGGTTTCCGACTTTTAGTTCTTTTGTTAATTCGACGACGCGGTTTAATACTTGATCGTACACGTCTTCGACGATGACCGCACGAGAGCATGCGGAACATTTTTGTCCAGAGAAGCCAAACGCTGACGCTACGATGGATTGAGCTGCTAATTCTAGATCCGCGTCTTTGTCGACAACGATTGTGTCTTTTCCGCCCATTTCCGCAATAACGCGTTTTAACCAAATTTGGCCTGGGTTCACTTTCGCTGCACGCTCGTAAATGCGAATACCAACATCACGAGAACCGGTGAAACTGATGAAACGAGTTTTCGGATGATCCACTAAGTAGTCCCCGACTTCGGCCCCGCTACCTGGGATGAAGTTTAGAACACCTGCAGGAAGACCTGCTTCTTCTAATACTTCGACAAATTTATAAGCGACAACCGGAGTGGCACTTGCTGGTTTTAATAGCACAGTGTTACCTGTCACAAGGGATGCCACTGTGGTACCGGCCATGATCGCAAACGGGAAGTTCCATGGGGAAATGACCACACCGACACCTAATGGAATGTAATTAAATCGGTTAAATTCACCCGGACGGCTTTCCACTGGAATTCCGTCTTTTAATTTCAACATTTGACGACCGTAATACTCCATGAAGTCAATCGCTTCCGCTGTATCGGCATCGGCTTCTTTCCATGGCTTACCTGCTTCTTTTACAAGTAAAGCAGAAAACTCATGCTTGCGACGACGAACGAGCGCAGCCGCTTTAAATAAAATATCTGCACGCACTTCTGGTTTTACTTTTTTCCATGTTTGGAACGTTTCGTACGCCACGTTCATCGCTTTTTCCGCGAGTTCTTTGTTCGCTTTAGAAACGCGACCGATCACTTCTTCTTTGTTCGCTGGGTTGATCGAAACGATTTTGTCTTCTGTTGTCACGCGCTCGCCACCGATGACTAGCGGATAATCTTGACCTAAATAACTTTCAACAAGCTTTAATCCTTCCTGGAACGCTCGCTTATTCTCTTCTTTCGAAAAGTCCGTAAACGGTTCGTGTTTGTACGGGATCATCCCATTCCCTCCTATTCAGTAAACGTTTTCAATACATTTTTCATTCTATCATGGATTGTTTTTGTTCATCAATTTTCGAAAGATTGGCATTTTTATAGCAAAAATCCGGTACTGACTTCCGGGGAGTCAGTACCGGTTTTTCCTTTGATGTTGCGAAGAGATGTGCCTATCGGTCCGCTTTTGTGTCCTATGTGCCAATCTAGATGTCTTATAAGCCTTTTTCATCTTCTAAATGCGCCAATTCCAATATCCTATGTACCAAACCCGTATGCTAATGATACCTGAAAACCAACACTTTTTCTTTATCAGCAAGGCTCTACCCTGAAATAACTGTGGATAACTTTTGCTGTTATTTCATTTATCGATGTGCCAATTATTATTGGCATGGGTGTCTGTTAAACACTCATGTTGATATTTATACATTATGCTTGTGGCTGACGCTTTCTGGCGGGCAAGCCGCAAGCCGCTTCCCTCGCTACGCTCAAGTAAGGGTCTTGCCTGGCTTCTTGTCCCCGCTGGAGTCGCCGCCGTGTGAATAACTTGCTAAAAATCAACAATGACATATAACAGAGCCTTCTCAAAAAAAGATGACCGCATTATGCAGCCATCTTTTAATCGTATATGTGTACAAACGGTTCATTTTCGTTTGGTTTGCGGACTATTAAGGCTTCAGGCCCTGTAACAGACGTTACATTGACTTCAACATTCAAATATGGCGGAAAATGGTCCATCACGAGGCCGGTGACGTATTGCGTAAAGCCAATGGTTTCGCCTTTTCCGTAAAACTGAATCGGAATTTCAATTTTTAAATCTTGAAGTTGGTCATTGACATAAAAACCACGACCAACGACTCCGTTGTAATTCGGGAAGTATTCTTCTACGTCATCTTTAAAATTCACAAAAATCGTATAGTCTTCTCTTTTCTCTTTTTCTGCTTCTGAAGATGGGAATAAATAATATTTTTCGTTAACTTCTTCCCACTTATCAATCTTCGAACTGTTATTCGATACGTACGTATAGGCAAAAAAGTTACCAGGTACGACGGAATTTTTTCCTTTTTGTTCGTATAAAGCAATCACAATTGGAATATTAGATAAACCGTCCATTTGACGAAGGCGTTTGAGGACTTCGTCTGCTATTTTCTTTCCTTGTTCGACTACTTTTTCATGGGGAATGTCGACGGTAAACGTTGGTCCATATTGAATTTCTTGATAATAATGGACCGAGTTTAACGCAAGACCAATAACCACTCCACCTAACTTGACGGTATCTTCATCGCTTTTGATTAAATAATTATGCTCTAATATATGAGCTAAATAGATTGGATTTTTTTCATTCTGCTCAGCAATGGTCCCTTTTCCGTCATTCGGAGGGTTTAACCCAAGATTTTTTTCTGGATCTATTTTTTTCGCTTTTAGTTCCTGCTCTGTATATTTTCGATTTAACCAGGCGTTGATAGTTGAACGGTCTAAATATTGTCCCTCTTGGAAAAAGTAATCTTCCGTCGAGAATACATTTTGCGCAATTCTCATTAGCCCTGTTTCAAACTCGGCTATATCGTAACGAGTATTTAAGTTTCCAACAACGACCCCACGAGATTGACTCGGTTTAAATGGTAAAATCGTCCGATAATATTGATTAGAAATATTGTAATTCGGGATTATCGCTGTTTCTTTTGTTTTATCTTCTTCCTGAATCACTTCGTCTTGCTTTTCAAACTTAGGAGCACAGCCTCCTAAAAGAAGAAGGGAGACTAGTGCACCGTAAATGAAACGCTTCATGTGTACCTGCACCTCTTATCGGTTAAGTTCTTCGAGCAGCTTCTCCTCATCCCAAACTTCAATGCCGAGTTCTTGTGCTTTTTTCAATTTCGAACCGGCATCGGCACCAGCGATGACAAAGTCGGTTTTTTTGCTCACACTGCTGGCTACTTTTCCACCTAATGCCTCAATTTTTTCTTTGGCTTCGTTTCTTGTTAACTGTTCGAGCTTTCCTGTTAATACGACGGTTTTTCCAGCAAATACGGATTCCACTTCACCTGCTTGCACCGGTTTTGGTCCGGTGTACGTCATGTTGACCCCAGCGGACTGGAGCTTTTCGATCAATTGTTTTGCTTCTGGTTGGGCAAAGTACGTCACAATTGAATCCGCCATTTTCTCCCCAATTTCATGGATAGCTGTTAATTCTTCAAATGTCGTATTCATGAGACGGTCCATTGTTTCAAAGTGTTGCGCTAACGTTTTTGCCGCTTTAGCTCCAACGTGACGAATACCAAGACCAAACAAGAGCCGCTCCAGTGAATTGTTTTTGGATGCTTCAATGGCGTTGATTAAATTGGTCGCCGATTTTTCTCCCATTCGTTCAAGCCCGAGCAGCTGTTCTTTTTTCAAGTAGTAAAGGTCCGCCACATCGTGAATAAGCTGTTCTTTAAAAAGAAGCGCAATGACTTTTTCACCAAGGCCGTCGATATTCATCGCATTCCGTGAAACGAAATGGATGAGGCCTTCCCGAATTTGGGCCGGACATTTTGGATTTATACACCGCAGCGCGACTTCCCCGTCTAAACGAACCAGCTCGCTGTCACACTCCGGACAATGTGTGGGCATGTGAAATTCTTGTTCGTTTCCTGTCCGTTTTTCCGTTAACACATTAACGACTTCCGGGATAATATCGCCTGCTTTTTTGACCACGACATGGTCGCCGATTTTAATATCTTTTTCGCGAATTAAATCTTCGTTGTGTAGCGAAGCTCGTTGTACGGTAGTACCAGCTACGCGAACGGGCGCTAAAATCGCGGTTGGAGTAATGACCCCTGTCCGACCGACGCTAAGTTCAATGTCTAAAAGTTGCGTCACCACTTCTTCGGCAGGGAATTTGTACGCAATAGCCCAACGCGGACTTTTCGCCGTTGTACCGAGCTGTTGCTGCTGCTCTAAAGAGTCAACTTTAATAACAATGCCATCAATGTCATACGGTAAGTGAGGTCGCTTTTCTAACCAGCTATCCACATACTCAAGTACTTCATCAATATTCGCGCACACTTTCCGCTCTTTATTCGTTTTAAAGCCGAGTTCTTCTAATAAGTCCAATCCTTCGCTATGGGAGGTGACTCCAGTATCCCCGACATCAGCTATTGAGTAAAGGAAGATATCTAAGTTACGAGAAGCCGCGATTTTCGGATCGAGCTGTCGTAATGAACCAGCCGCCGCGTTTCTCGGATTCGCAAACGGCTCTTCCCCTTTCGCCCGCTTTTGTTCGTTTAATACTTCAAACGAATGTTTCGGCATAAAAGCTTCACCGCGGACTTCAATGGTAACATCACGTTTGAGGCGAAGAGGAATGGACTTAATCGTTTTTAAGTTTTCCGTAATATCCTCCCCTGTCGTTCCGTCACCTCGTGTCGCTCCTTGAACGAACACCCCGTTTTCATAGCGAAGTGAAACGGCAAGTCCGTCGATTTTTAATTCACAAACATAGCGAACGTTGCCGACCGCTTGCCGAACGCGTCGATCAAAATCGCGTAAATCTGCTTCGTTAAACGCATTACCGAGGCTTAGCATCGGGATTTTATGCTCCACTTTTTTAAACGCGTCTAATGGTTCCCCTCCTACTCGCTGGGACGGAGAGTCCGGCGTTTTTAATTCTGGATACTGCTTTTCGATGTCGATCAGTTCTTGTAACAGACGATCGTATTCTGCATCCGGAACAGAAGGTCGGTCTAACACATAATATTCATAATTGTACTGGTTTAATAATTCGTGTAGTTCCCGTACACGTTGTTCAGCTTGTTGACGATCCATTCGAATCTTCTGCCTCGCTTTCTTTATACTTTCTCGATTGGGGCAAATTTCGCTAACAGACGTTTAATTCCAAGACCAGGGAAAGCAATATCTAATTCCAGTCCCTCACCTTCACCTTTCACGCTTACAACCGTACCGACGCCCCATTTTTTATGTTCGGCTTTATCTCCGACTTTCCACTCTTGTTCCTCGCCACCTGTAGGGCGTAACACTGGTCGTCTCGTTTGCATGCGTGGAGACCCAAATGAAGAGGAGCGTTGTTCTTCCCCGACACGCTCAATGAGCTCCTCAGGAATTTCATCGATAAAACGAGAAACTGGGTTCATATTCGTTCGTCCGAAAAGGGTGCGCATTTCCGCATTCGTTAAGTACAGTTCTTCTTCTGCACGCGTAATTCCAACATAGGCTAAACGGCGCTCTTCTTCCATTTCCTCTTCTTCCATTAGGGAACGGCTATGTGGGAACACGCCTTCTTCCATACCCATTAAAAACACAACCGGAAACTCTAATCCCTTCGCTGCATGCAGCGTCATTAAAATCACGGCATCGGATGAATCTTCTTCTTTTCCAAGCTCGTCAATATCGGCAATGAGCGCTAAATCCGTTAAAAAGGCGATTAAGCTTTTATCTTCGTTGTTTTCTTCAAAGTTTTTCGTGACGGATAAAAACTCTTCAATGTTTTCTAAGCGGCTTTGTGATTCCAATGATTTTTCTTGAATGAGCATCTCCCGATAGCCAGACTTGTCTAACAAGTCGTCGACAAGCTCCGTGACCGATAAATACTCTTGCATTTGCGTAAAACTTTGAATGAAGTCGCGAAACTCAATCACCGCTTTTGTAATTTTCGGGCTTAACCCGATAAAGTCCGCTTCTCCTATCGCTTGGAAAAGAGAAATGTCATGCTCTTGGGCGTAGCGGGCAATTTTATCGAACGAAGTCGACCCAATTCCGCGCTTCGGAACATTGATAATCCGTTGTAAGCTAATATCGTCATCTGGGTTCGCTACTAATCGTAAGTACGCCAAAATATCTTTAATTTCTTTCCGGTCGTAGAATTTAATTCCACCAACGATGGAGTATTCGAGGTTCGATTTTAAGAGCACTTCCTCCATGACCCGTGACTGGGCGTTCGTTCGGTACAAGATAGCGATATCAGATAATTTTCGTTTCCCGCTGTCTACAAGCTCCTTAATTTTCTTCGCGACAAATTGCGCTTCGTCTTGCTCATTGTGCGCTCGGTAGTATACAATTTTTTGACCTTCCGGATTTTCCGTCCATAAATTTTTCGGTTTACGATTAACATTGTTTTTAATCACTTCGTTTGCTGCATGAAGAATCCGTTTGGTCGAACGATAGTTTTGCTCGAGTAAAATGACGTTTGCATGGGCATAGTCTTTTTCAAAGGATAAAATGTTAGAAATATCAGCGCCACGCCAACGGTAAATCGATTGATCCGAATCCCCCACCACGCATAAGTTTTGGAAGCGAGATGCGAGCATTTTGACCAACATATATTGCGCTCGGTTTGTATCTTGGTACTCATCGACGTGAATATATTGGAACTTGCGCTGATAGTACTCCAATACTTCCGGCACGCGTTGGAACAAGTGAATCGTCGTCATAATTAAGTCATCAAAATCGAGTGCATGGTTTTTGCGCAGCCGTTTTTGATACTCCGTATACACATCGCTCACAATCGTGTCATAATAGCTTCCCGCTTGCTTAGCAAACTCTTCTGGGGTCATAAGCTCGTTTTTGGCACTGCTAATCGTTCCAAGAATCGTTCGTGGGTCAAATTTTTTCGGATCAATATTTTTGTCTTTTAAAATCCCTTTAATGACAGACTGTTGGTCGGTCGTATCTAAAATCGTAAAGTTGCGATTAATCCCTATACGGTCAATATCGCGACGTAAAATGCGTACACACATAGAGTGGAACGTCGAAATCCAAATTTCTTCCGCTGCTCCACCTAAAAGGGCTGCAATCCGCTCTTTCATCTCCCGGGCCGCTTTATTCGTAAACGTAATAGCTAAAATGTTGTACGGATTGACCCCTTTTTCAACCATTAAGTAGGCAATCCGATGGGTTAGCACACGCGTTTTTCCACTTCCTGCCCCTGCCATAATTAATAGCGGTCCTTCTGTCGTTTTGACCGCCTGTTGTTGCTGTGGGTTTAAACCGTTCAACAGTCGTTCAGTAAGAAATTGCATGAATGGTACACCACCTATACAGAACATTTGTTCTTATTATAAACGATATGTCTTGTACATTTCATGATTTTTAATCCATTGATTTTACGGCTTTGACCGTTGCTAACGCTTGGTCTAAATCTTCGTACACCACGTTTCCAACGACAACGACATCCGCATATTGGGCCATTTCTTCAGCTTGTTCCGGTCCTTTTATGCCGCCACCGTAAAATAAGGTAGTTTCAGTCAACGTTTGTTTCACTTCTTTTACAAGCTCGACATCACCGTAAGAGCCGCTATATTCTAAATAAAATATCGGCATCCGGAACATTTTTTCCGCCATCATCGCGTAGCCAAGGACATCTTCCTTAGTGAGTTCCGTGTTTGCGCCTGTTAATTGGGCTGCTTTACATTGTTCATTTAAAATACAATAACCTTCTACAACAATTTCATCCCAGTTCATTAATTCTCCGTACTCTTTGATAGCCGCATGGTGCAGCCCTTTAAACCATTCGGAACGATCCGTGTTTAAAACCGTTGGGATAAAATAAAAATCAAACCCTGGGGTAATGGATTCGATATTGGATACTTCTAACACACAAGGTACCGTATAGCGACGAATCCGAGCCATTAAATCAAGCACGTTCTCTAACGTTACACCATCTGAACCGCCAACTACTATCGCGTCGGTTCCTGACTCGCACACTTTTTCTAAAGCTTCATCTGAAATGGATTTATTTGGATCGAGTTTAAAAACATGCTTCCACTCGCGAATATCGTACATACCTTTGTCCTCCATTACTTTTTTCCATTACACCATTATAGCATTTGTTGACCTGTTCAAAAAGAAACGATAGGAACACTATGAAAAATGGATGTAACTTCCTTTATTCACTTCCGTCTATCTCTATAAGGAAGGTGAAGAAATTGAAAAAATGGTTGATTGTTGTTTTGGTCACTTTCGGTTTAGTTGGATGCCGTTTTTCTTCTGAACCTGTTGTAAAATCAACTGATGCTGATCCTATAGTCATTCAAGATACGATAAACGGGTTAAATTTTTATGTTGAACTTAATAAAGATACGTTTTCTAAAGGGGAAGAAATTCGTGTCAAGGCAAAAGTGACAAACGAGCGGGGAACTACACTCACTCATGTCATTGGAAGTTCGTCATGCCCGACCCCAATAAAAATCCTTATTACCAAACCAGATGAAGGGTACCAATTACTTGAGAAAGGAACTGAAAATTTGGTATGTACGGATGATTACGGTTGGGGTCCTTTTAAACCTAATGAAACCTTAGAAATGGATGCTGTTTACGTTCAAAAAATAAGAAATTCTCCTTCAAAAAAAGAGGCACCACGAGGAACATATGAAGTCAAGGTACTCGTAACAGAGATTCTTGATGTTTCTTCTTTGGAAATTACCCCTATTGCGATAAATACAACGATATCTCTTGTAGAGTAAATGTACATCATATTTTTTACTTCGGATGGAAGCGTAAATTATCTATTGTGTACTTTAATGAAAGGTGAGAATCTATGAAGAAAACAGGTGCTTCTTAGTGAAGCACCTGTTTTTCTTATTCTTCGGTTTTTTCTTCTTTGTTTTCTTTTTCCAAACGATCTAGAACAAGGGCATAGGCATCATTTCCGTAGTTGAGACAACGTTTGACACGAGAGATGGTTGCCGTGCTAGCCCCTGTTTCGGTTTCAATTTTATGATAGGTGTTCCCTTCACGTAGCATGCGAGCTACTTCTAATCGTTGGGACAACGATTGGATTTCATTCACTGTGCATAAATCGTCAAAAAAGCGATAGCATTCTTCTAAATCTTTTAAGGAAAGAATTGCTTTAAATAATTGGTCTAATTCTCTCCCACGTAATTTGTCTATTTGCATCACACATACTCCTCTTTTTAATTGGTTTCAATCGTCTCATACGATACAAAGTCTATTAATGATGGAACGATATGAATCCACGTCTTACCAGGGGCAAATGCCACCTTTTGACCGTTACGTACTGGTACAATTCGTCCTTCATCGTTCATCCATTGAACTTTTTCTAACACCCCTTCGCGAATGAGAAGGGCATTTCCTCCCGAAAATAAGTTAATATCACGACGGCCGGCATTGTCAACTACTTTATGATCTGTTTCGATAATAAAAATATTGTCAATTAATACCGGTTCATTTGTCTCTCGGTCGGCTGTTAACACCCCATCAGATATTCGCGTATATTTTCCCATTTCTTGATTATACTCATACACGCTCGTAAACGTTGGGTTTTTATAATAGGAAACCATCACAGACGGAGCCGGTTGTCCAGTTAGTGTCTCTACTTCTTCTTCCGTTAAATATGGTAAAGCCTCTGGGCTGCGATTTAAATCGAATTGTAATTTCGTTGCTCCTTTGACGATACTGTCATACGTAATGTATGAATTGTGCGGTGCTACTCGTGAGGAGTCACGTTTAAAAAGCGTTCCATCGTATTGTATACCATTCATGTTGTCGATGTATCCACTTTCGAGCATTTGACGCGCTTCAGGGCTATAGCCGTGTGCAATATATATACTGTCGTATCCTTTGGCCAGCTCAATGAAATAATCGCGTGAGCTACGGACAGGTCCAAATTTTTCCGGCATTTCGCTTTGGTAAATGGCTAAAAAACGAGTTACGTCTCCTTCCGCTAATACCTCGTAGACGATGTCGGCTTTATGTAAGCCTGTTTGCGGCCTGGCTTTCGGATGATTGTTAATCGTCACGGCAATGGAGCGTTGCGCTATTTCTTCCTTTGCTGGTAACCCTGTTAAAGGGTAAACATAGGTCACTTCTTGTTTAACGGCTTCAACATTTGTCGTATCTTGCTCCTCGGTTTCTTCTACTGGCTCTGTTGTCACCGTTGTCGGCTCTTGTTCATCACTACACCCGACTAATAACGTAGCGACTACGGTCGTAGCCATCATTTTTTTCACCCACATGATTGACACCTCTATTTTCTTTCTCTTTATCATTTTAACGCATTATAGAAGGAAAGAGAACTGTCTTTTTCATTACGTCATACATGCCCATTGGTGTCACTCGGATATACGGCAAATGCGTGGAAGAAAAGAACAACAAGTTATAAATAGGATCTTCATGTTGATAGCCTCGTTCTTTCAAAAGCTTCACAAGTTGTTTTGTCTGTTGAATAACCTCTTCCATCCTTTGATCGGACATGACCCCACCAAGCGGAAGCGAAATTTCATGAACAATCTTTCCGTGCTCTGCTAAAACGATGCCCCCTCCCATTTCTTTCATTCGGTTAAACGCAAGAAGAATATCTTCTTTTCGCTTTCCCAGAATAATCAGGTCACCTGAATTTGAATACGAAGATACAAATCCACTCACTGAAGTGGCAAATCCTTTCACAAGCGTATTGACATGCCATTTTCCATGTCTGTCAACTAGCATTAAAAAGCTTTCGTCATGCTCCATCGATAATTCATCACCTGTGGCATCTAGCGAAATCGAGTACGGTTTGGTGATGACGGAATTGACCATTTCAATTCCAAACGGCATCGAAAAATGTAGGTCGTCATAGGATAGTTCCCAATCAAGCGAGAGCTCTTTCAAGCCGATGTTCTGCCACTCTAAATCTGGCCATTCGCCACATGGGGCTCCGTTTCGTTTCACCCAGTGCCCTTTTGCTAATACATGCACAGGTGTTGGCAACTCTTCACTCTCTAGAAAATTAATATGAGCAATTCGCCCAGTAGCAATCATTCCGTACCAATGATCGATTCCGTAATAGCGGGCCACATTATATGAAGCCATTAAATACGCATCCATTGGATCTACTCCATGTTCAATGGCAATAGCAATCATTTTGTCCAGCAAGCCTTGCTCGTAAAAAATCGGAGTAGAGCCATCGGTCGTAAACATGATGGAGCTATAGTCTTCAATCGGATATTGCTTCATTTCTTCTAATAACTTTGGTAAATCAGGGCGAATCGAGGAATATCGCAACGATACGGTATACCCTTGCATTAATCGTTTCCATACGTCTTCTCCTGTCATCGCTTCATGATCCGCATCGGCACCGAACAGCATCATTTTAGCTAACGTCGTTTCAGAGGCACCCGGAAAGTGACCTTCGATTCGTTTTCGAAGACGTTTTGCTTCCTGTAACCAAAGAAGCATTAAGTCGTCACCTGCCAACAAGCGTGGCCAACCAGTAAGCTCGCCCCCTTGAAGGACAAGGTCATGCTCAAGCCAAGACTTGATGTCATGGTGATTAAAAACTTGATCCTCTTCTTGTAAAACGGTCTGTGGGTCAAAACGGCACCACCAATACATCGATACTGGTAACTGTTTTAATTCTTCTAACAAAGAAAACGCTTTCTTTTTTCCGGATAATAAAAACAACATTAAGTTGTCATTGATGAGGGTCGTTGTCCCCGTTTGCGACGCATATCGGGCTAACGATTGGGGATTATATAACTGAAACGGATGGGCATGTGGCTCAATATAACCCGGGACTAAAACGTACGATTGGCAATCGACAACCTCCGTCGATTCCAAATTACTTGGAAGTTCGTTCCCAACATACACAATCCGATCCTGGTAAATCCAAATATGTCCATTCACCCATTGCTTTAATTTTGCATGTAAAAAACGGGCATTTTTTAACAATAAAGATGGGGACTTTTTCCCTTCAATGACTTCGATTTGTTCACGAATTTGTTTCGATTTCCATTTCAGTTGACGTTCTGGCATAAAGACATTCCCCCTAAAGGAAGGTACACAATCGTTTTTTACTATCCTACCATATTTTGTGTTTTAACGCATGAAAGTAGCTTGAATTTTTTATAAAAAATTTGTAAGGAGGAAGAATTCATGAAAGTAAAGCAGAATATTGGAATATTAAACGCTCTATGTCGTATAACGGCTGGACTTACCATTTTATCATGGGCCACCGCGAAAATGGTGAAGCGACCATGGCGAGACGGGTATCATCTTTTAATCGCGATGTTAGGTGCCATGAAGGTTGGAGAAGGTATATTAAAATATTGTCCACTAACTGCACTATATGAAACCTATCAGCCAGCATCGAATACGAAAAAAGAACACAACGAAGAAGCTGTGCCTGAAGCACCATTTAATCCTTCGTAAATTGTAGATGTAAAAAATTAAAAAAGGTCAGACAAGTGTCTGACCCCACCTTTATAAAAAGGGAGATGATGTGATGTTTTTAGAATATGTGACCGATATGTCCTATGTGCTTATCTCATTAATTGGTGGGATTATCGCTATTTTGTACGTATATATCCGTCGTTCGAGAAAGAACCGAACATAATCCCTTTGTTGCCGATATCTCGGCGGAAAAAGACGTTATCTTGGGCAACTTTTTCTAATTCTTGATAAACCTTTTGTTGAGCTTCAGCAATTGTTGTCCCTTTTCCAGCGACTAAATACAAACGTCCTCCGTTGGCTACCCAATTGTCGTGTACATCTTTTTTCGTCCCTGCATGGAACAAATCTACGGTTGTGGAGATGTCTTCTAATCCAACCAGCGGAAATTCTTTTTCATATGAACCAGGATATCCTTTTGCAGCGACAACAACCCCAACAACTGCTTGTTTCTCCCATTCGATGGTGACCGGCTTGTTTTCTAACACATGCATGATGACTTCCACTAAATCGGATTTCATTCGCGGTAACACCACTTGTGTTTCTGGGTCTCCGAAACGAGCATTAAATTCGATAACTTTTGGACCATCCGCCGTATTCATTAACCCCGCATACAAAATACCTGTAAAAGGTCGTCCTTCTTTAACAAGTGCTTGAGCCGTTGGCAGTAAAATATCATTTATGGCGGCGTCCACAACCGATTCCAGAATGTGTGGGACAGGAGAATAAGCACCCATTCCTCCCGTATTCGGACCTTCATCGTGATCAAACGCTCGTTTATGGTCTTGGGCAATCACCATTGGATACACCGCTTCTCCGTGGACAAATGCCATGAGGGAAAATTCTTCTCCTTGTAAAAACTCCTCGATAACGACGCGAGTAGAGGCATCACCAAATTTTCCATGAATCATCATTTCTTCTAAGGCTTTATACGCTTCTTCTTCCGTCATCGCCACGACGACACCTTTTCCGGCAGCAAGTCCATCCGCTTTAATCACAATCGGCGCACCGTGTTGTTTTATATAATTTTTTGCTTCTTCAAAGTGGTCAAACGTTTCATACTTCGCCGTCGGGATGTTGTATTTTTTCATTAACGCTTTTGCAAACGACTTACTACCTTCAATGAGAGCGGCTTCTTTTGTCGGACCAAAAACACGGATACCCGCTTGTTGGAATTGGTTAACAATCCCCTCCAATAGTGGATTTTCTGGACCGACGATGACTAACTCGATATGCTGTTCTTTGGCAAATTGGATAAGCTGTTCATGCGCTGTTTCTTCAATCGGAACTAACGTCGCATCAAGCCCAATTCCCGCATTTCCTGGCGCGCAAAAGACCGTGTCGACGTTCGGACTTTCGTTTAATTTTTTACAAATCGCATGCTCACGGCCGCCTCTTCCAATGACTAATACGTTCATGGATATCCCCCTCATTTATTAGTGTTTAAAGTGGCGCACCCCGGTAAAGACCATTGCAATGCCATACTCATCCGCCTTTTTAATAGAGTCTTCGTCGCGGATGGAACCACCAGGTTGGATAATTGCCGTAATACCTGCTTTCGCTGCTGCTTCGACCGTATCGTCCATTGGGAAAAATGCGTCCGAAGCTAAAATGGCTCCTTTCGCCAGTTCGCCTGCTTGTTCAAGGGCAATGCGGGCCGCTCCTACCCGATTCATTTGTCCTGCTCCCACTCCAAGCGTCCGCTCGCTATTCGCCACCACAATCGCATTCGATTTCACATGTTTGACAACTTTCCAGCCAAGCTTTAGCGCTTCCCACTCTTCTTCGGTCGGCTCACGTTTCGTCGGAATGTGAATGTTGGCATCTTCTAACGTATAGGCATCCATATCTTGCACTAATAAGCCCCCTTCAATGGAAGTGAGCATCGGCTCTTTTTTTGCTTTCAAATCAAAGTCCACCGTTAGTAGGCGTAAGTTTTTCTTTGATGTAAGAATGGTAAGTGCATCTTCGGTAAAGTATGGTGCAATAATAATTTCCAAAAAGATTTCATGTAGTTTTTCAGCGGTTTGGCGATCCACTTCACGGTTAAAGGCAACGATTCCACCAAAGATGGACACCGGATCCGCTTCATACGCACGAACAAACGCTTCAAAGCTATTTTCACCAATGCCTACGCCGCATGGATTCATATGCTTCACCGCGACGGCTGCTGGTTCTTTAAATTCTTTAACAATTTGTAGCGCGGCATCTGCGTCATGAATGTTATTGTAGGATAATTCTTTTCCGTGAAGCTGTTTGGCACGAGCAATGGAAAAAGAAGAGCCTAGAGGTTTTTTATAAAACGCTGCTTTTTGATGCGGATTTTCTCCGTAGCGTAGCGTTTGCTTTAATTCATACGTAAACGTTAGCGATTCTGGATTTTCTTCTCCGACTAGCTCGGTCATATATTGAGCAATCATCGCATCGTAGGCAGCGGTGTGACGGAATACTTTCGCAGCAAGGGCTTTACGAGTAGATAACGACACCGAACCATGCTCATCAAGTTCTTGAATGACTTGTTGATAATCGTTAGCGTCTACGACAACCGTTACATGGGCATGGTTTTTCGCCGCTGCCCTAAGCATCGTTGGGCCGCCAATATCGATATTTTCAATTGCTTCTGCTTCGGTTACATCTGGTTTCGCAATCGTTTGTTGAAACGGATAAAGGTTCACGCACACTAACTCAATCGGTGTAATATTTTGTTGTTCTAATTGTTCAAGGTGCGTTTCATTATCGAGTTTCGCTAGCAATCCTCCGTGAATGGCTGGATGTAACGTTTTGACCCGTCCTTCTAAAATTTCAGGGAATCCCGTCACCTCTTGAACACCGATCACCGGGACTCCGTTTTCTTCTAACATCTTTTTCGTTCCACCTGTCGAAATAATTTCAAACCCAAGACGAACGAGTTGCTTAGCGAAATCGATGACACCCGTTTTGTCTGACACACTAATTAACGCTCGTTTCATATCGTATTCCTCCCATGACTGTTTGTTTGACTGATTCATTGGGATGGTTCCTCATCTTCATTTCGATTGTCCTGAATGCAAAATTGACCATAAATCGGATTTTTGCTCATATTCTTGATGGTTTCCCTTAAATTGAAGATTTTTGCTCATAATTTTGTTATTTTTTCCCGCAAACCTAAAATGTTTGCTCGTAAACTAGGTGTTTTTCCCATAATAAATACGTTTTTTTCCGTAAACCTAGAATGTTTGCTCTTAAACTCGTTGTTTTCCCATAAAACTAAATTTTTCGCTCATAAATTCGGTTTTTTTCCGTAAACCTAGAATGTTTGCTCTTAAACTCGTGTTTTCCGGTAAACCTAAATGTTTGCTCATAATTTCGTTATTTTTTCCCGCAAACCTAAAATGTTTTCTCGTAAACTAGGTGTTTTTCCCATAATAAATTCGTTTTTTTCCGTAAACTTAGAATGTTTACTCTTAAACTAGGTGTTTTCCCATAAACTTATTTTTTGCTCATAAATTCGGTTTTTTTCCGTAAACCTAGAATGTTTGCTCTTAAACTCGTTGTTTTCCGGTAAACCTAAATGTTTGCTCATAATTTCGTTATTTTTTCCCACAACCCTAAAATGTTTGCTCGTAAATACTTATTTTTTCCCATAAACTTAAATTTTTTGCCCATAATTTCGTTATTTTTTCCCACAACCCTAGAATGTTTGCTCTTAAACTCGTTGTTTTCCCATAAAACTAAATTTTTTGCCCATAATTTCGTTATTTTTTCCCACAACCCTAGAATGTTTGTTCATATACTCGTTGTTTTCCCGTAAACCTAAATGTTTGCTCATAATTTCGTTATTTTTTCCCGCAACACTAAAATGTTTGCTCATAATTTCGTTATTTTTTCCCGCAACACTAAAATGTTTGCTCATAAACTAGGTGTTTTTCCCATAAAACTAAATATTTTTCTCATAAATTAATTATTTTTTCCCATAACCCTAAAATGTTTGCTCGTAAATACTTATTTTTTCCATAAACCTCCAAGTTTGCTCTTAACCTTGAAGGTTTTCGAACGTCACCTTGAAAATAGTTGTTGTAACACTTGCGGATACAACTCATGTTCAATGGCGTGAATTTTCTTGGCTAATGTCTCCCGTGTTTCCCCTTTGTCAATGTTGATCGCACGTTGGGCAATGATCGGCCCCGTGTCCATCCCTTCATCGACGTAATGAATGGTCACGCCGCTGACCTTTACGCCCGCTTCAAGCGCTTGACCGATCGCATCTTTACCAGGAAACGCCGGTAACAAGGATGGGTGAATATTCACAATCTGCTCTGGATACGCCTGTAAAAGAGTCGGTCCAATTAAGCGCATATATCCGGCGAGTACGAGAAATTCGACTTGCTCCTGACGTAATCGCTCCAAAATTTCGGATTCAAATGCCGCCTTACTTTCGTATTGTTTAGGCGAAAAAACAAATGTCTCAATTCCTTCTCGCTGTGCCCGTTCTATCACATACGCTGCTGGTTGATCACAAACTAATAATCTTACATCCGCTTGCAATGTTCCTTCTTTCACTGCATCGACAATCGCTTGAAAGTTACTTCCACTTCCCGATGCAAAGATGGCGATTTTTTTCATCGTCCGCCTCCAAGTTAAAAAGTTTATCCCGTTCTAACGAGTACTAAGACTCCCACTTCAATACTTAGGTCAGTAAGAACCCGATTCGTTCAACTAACCATCAGTACTGAAGGAATTTTCACTTTATCGTATTTCTACTCCATTACCTTCGATGACTCGTCCAATCACATATGCTTGCTCCCCTTGTTCATAGAAGAACGATAAAAGTTCATCCACCTCTTGTTCTTCCACGGCAAGCACCATACCAATCCCCATGTTAAAAATGTTGTACATTTCATCGTGCGGAATTTGTCCGTACTTTTCGATCAATTGGAAAATTGGTAACACCGGCCACGTTCTTTTTTCAATCTGGGCTCCACACCCATCCGGCAACATACGTGGAACGTTTTCAACAAAGCCACCCCCGGTGATATGGGCCATCCCTTTAATCCGGAATTTCTTTAGCACAGCTAAAATCGGCTTTACATAAATTTTTGTCGGTGTTAACAAAGCATCCCCAAGTGTTGTTCCTAGTTCATCCACATGTTTATCAAGCGTGTAGTGATGGTCGTTTAGAAATACTTTCCGTACAAGTGAGTACCCATTGCTATGAATACCGCTAGAGGCTAGGCCGATTAACATATCCCCCTGTTGAATCGATTGACCGTCAATTAGTTCCGAACGCTCACAAGCTCCGACCGCAAACCCCGCGATATCATATTCATCTTTATCATACATGCCAGGCATCTCCGCTGTTTCCCCACCGATCAATGCACAACCTGCTTGTTCACACCCATCCGCAACTCCTTTAACAATTTGTTCAATTTTGGCAGGGTTCGCTTCACCTACAGCTAAATAGTCTAGGAAAAATAATGGTTCCGCTCCTTGTACGACAATGTCGTTGACACACATTGCGACACAATCAATCCCGATCGTATCGTGTCTGTCTAGGAGGAAAGCGAGTTTCAGCTTCGTTCCTACTCCGTCGGTACCGGAAACAAGCACTGGCTCCTTATATCGAAGTTGGGATAAATCAAACAACCCGCCAAAGCCGCCTAACGCACCGATAACCCCTGTTCGTTTTGTTCGAGCGACATGCTTTTTTATGCGAGAAACGGCTTCGTAGCCCGCTTCAATATTTACCCCGGCCTGTTTATATGCGTTTGCCATGCACAATCCTCCTCATTAACATTTTTCGTAAGGCAGAACCGTATCTGGATAAATTTCGGTTGGGTATTTTCCGATAAAACACGCTAAACATTGACCTCGGAACTCGCCTTCGTTTGGTCGGCCAATCGCTTTTAACAATCCTTCGACACTAATAAACGTTAAGGAGTCAGCTCCGATAATTTCTTTAATTTCTTCAACGGAATGATTAGCAGCAATTAATTCTTCATGGGTCGATGTATCAATTCCGTAAAAACAAGGGTGTTGAATCGGTGGAGCACTAATACATACGTGTACTTCTTTTGCTCCCGCTTCTTTTAACATTGAAACAATACGTTTACTTGTCGTTCCGCGAACGATTGAATCGTCAACCATGATGACGCGTTTTCCTTCTACCACTCCGCGAACAGGAGAAAGTTTCATTTTCACCCCTTGTTCGCGCAACGATTGAGATGGTTGAATAAACGTTCGGCCCACATATCGATTTTTAATTAACCCCATTTCGTATGGAATGCCGGATGCTTCCGCATATCCAATCGCCACAGAGATACTGGAGTCCGGTACACCCGTTACCACGTCCGCTTCAATCTGCGCCTCATGCGCGAGTTGCTTCCCGAGATTTTTTCTTGCTGTATGAACGTTAATCCCATGGATGTTGCTATCTGGGCGTGAAAAATAAATATACTCCATTGTGCAAATCGCACTCGATGTAGAAAGGGAAAATTTTTCCGAATAGAACCCTTCATCGTTAATAATGAGAAGCTCCCCAGGCTCCACATCCCGTTCAAACGTAGCCCCAACGATATCAAAAGCACACGTTTCCGACGATACGCAATACGCATCGCCGATTTTTCCAATCGAAAGTGGCCGTAATCCGTTCGGGTCAAGAGCCACCATCAGTTCGGTTTCGGTCATGATTAAAAAGGCATAAGCACCCTTTAACATCGTTAACGCGTTTTTCACCCGGTCCTTTAATAACGGAAATCCACTTCGTTTAATAAGATGGGCTAATACTTCCGTATCGGACGTTGTTTGAAAAATGCTCCCTTGGCGTTCCAATTGGTGTTTTAACGCCGTCGCGTTCACTAAGTTACCATTATGAGCTAACGCGAGGCTTCCGCTTTGAGAGTGAAATAGGAGGGGCTGGACGTTTTCATACCCTCCGCCCCCCGCTGTCGCGTAACGAACATGACCGATGGCTGCTTTTCCCTGTAACTCTTCTAATTTATCAGCAACGAAAACTTCTGTTACAAGTCCTTCCCCTTTGATCCCTTTTAACACTTTTCCGTCTGTGACGACAATGCCGGCCCCTTCTTGACCACGATGCTGTAAACTATGCAACCCGTAATAGGTGAGTTGAGCCGCATTGGAATGGCCCCAAACACCAAACACTCCACACTCTTCATTTAGTCCTTTTATTTCAGCAAGCATGGGATGGCTCCTTTCCACACTCCTTCAAATTCCGCTACGCTACCGCTAATCACTTGTTCTCCAGAACGGGTCATAATCGAGAATTCAGGAGTGTCCGTCACTTCTCCAATGAACTGTGCATCTTCTACTAAACTTTCAAATTGCTCTTGATACGACTTTGGTACAGAAACGATAAAGCGAGACTGGGTTTCGGCAAATAAATCCGCCACAATATCGTCGCCTGGTAGTGTTACGTGCACGCCAAGCCCTTTCGTTCCGAAGGTGCACTCCGCAAGCGCAACGGCCAATCCTCCTTCGGCCACGTCGTGCGCAGAAGCAACATAACCACGTCGAATCGCTTCAAGCAGTTGCTTTTGGCGTTTCTCTTCAATCTCCAAGTCAAGCGCTGGCGCTTTACCGAAGATGCGCCCTTCTTTCATTTTTTGTAATTCACTTCCACCGAACTCAGGCTTTGTTTCCCCAATGACGTAGACAAGGTCACCCGCTTGTTTAAACGGTTGTGTAGTAATGTGGTTGATATCAGAAATTAACCCAACCATACCGACTACCGGTGTTGGATAAACAGCTGTTCCATTCGTTTCGTTATATAAAGAAACGTTTCCGCTAATAACCGGTGTGTTAAGCGCGCGACATGCTGCACTCATTCCGTCAACCGCTTTTTCTAACTGCCAGAAAATCTCCGGCTTTTCTGGATTCCCGAAGTTCAAACAATCGGTAATTGCTAGGGGTTCGGCTCCCGAACAAACTACGTTTCGGGCAGCTTCAGCAACGGCGATTTTCCCACCCATTTCCGGATCTAAGTAAATGTAGCGGGAATTACAGTCCGTCGTCATAGCTAACGCTTTGTTTGTGCCGCGAATACGAATGACCGCTGCGTCTGAACCTGGACAAACGACCGTATTCGTCCGAACTTGATAATCGTATTGGTGGTACACCCACTCTTTACTTGCAATCGTCGGTTGTTTTAATAAGTCGATCAATGTTTGCTTGTAATCATTAACTTGAGGCACATATGGCGCCATTTGTTGAAACTCTTGATAATAGGCTGGTTCCTTGGATGGCTTATGGTAAACAGGTGCGTCTTCTGCTAACGCATCCACTGGGACTTCAGCGACGACTTCTCCTTGATGGAAAAGGCGGAGCATTTGATCATCGGTAACTTTTCCAATCGCGACCGCTTCCAAGCCGTATTTGGAAAACAGGTCAATCACGTCTTGTTCCCGACCTTTTTTTACGACAATGAGCATACGCTCTTGCGATTCGGAAAGCATCATCTCATATGCCGTCATCCCCGTTTCGCGTTGCGGGACAAGATCTAAATTCATCTCAATCCCAGAGCCAGCTTTACTTGCCATCTCAGCAGATGAACTTGTTAACCCAGCCGCTCCCATATCTTGAATACCGACAAGAGCATCCGATTGAACGAGCTCAAGGCACGCTTCCATTAACAGCTTTTCCATAAATGGATCTCCTACTTGGACAGCAGGACGTTTTTCTTCAGAGCTTTCGTTTAACTCCTCGGAAGCAAACGTTGCTCCGTGAATTCCGTCGCGCCCCGTTTTCGCACCGACGTACATCACCGTATTTCCTACCCCGTGTGCCTGCCCTTTTTTAATATCTTGATGATTAATTAAACCGACACACATCGCATTCACTAACGGGTTGCCTTCATAGGACGGATCGAATTGAACTTCTCCTCCGACTGTAGGAATACCAATACAGTTTCCGTATCCAGCAATTCCTGCTACGACTTCTTTAAAGAGATACTGAACACGAGCAGAATCCAATTCTCCAAAGCGTAGAGAGTTGAGGAGCGCAACAGGTCTTGCCCCCATTGAAAATACGTCGCGTATAATGCCGCCGACACCTGTAGCTGCCCCTTGGTAAGGTTCAATCGCAGATGGATGGTTGTGGCTCTCAATTTTAAATACAACCGCTTGATCGTCTCCAATATCAACGATGCCCGCTCCTTCTCCCGGTCCTTGTAGTACTTTTTCTCCGCTTGTTGGAAACTTCTTTAACACTGGTTTGGAATTTTTATAACTGCAATGCTCTGACCACATCACTGAAAAGAGACCAGTTTCTGTATAGTTAGGGAGTCGGCCTAAAATTTCTTCAATCATTTGAAACTCTTCATCCGAAAGCCCCATTTCCCGATACAGTTTTTCTTCTTTAATTTGTGTTGGATTCGGCTCAAGCTTTAACAACATGTGATTCCCTCCAATGTTTCACAATAGATTGGAACAGCTTTAATCCGTCTCGACTGCCAAGTAACTGATCGACCGCTCGTTCAGGATGCGGCATCATCCCTAACACATTTCCACGTTCGTTGATAATCCCTGCAATATTCGCTACACTCCCGTTTGGATTTTCTTTCGCATACGTAAAGACGATTTGCTTGTTCTTTTTTAATTGTTCTAGCGTTGACTCATCACAGTAGTAATTCCCTTCCCCATGAGCAATCGGGATGATGATTTCTTCTCCTTGCTCGTATTGAGCTGTAAACATCGTTTCGTTATTTTCGACTGTAAGTGTGACCGGTTTACAAACAAACTGTAAATGGTCATTTCGTCTCATCGCCCCTGGTAGGAGGCCGGCTTCAAGTAAAATTTGAAATCCGTTACATACCCCTAACACCGGTTTTCCTACTTCCGCTGCTTTAATGACTTCCTTCATCACATTTGAAAAGCGAGCAATCGCCCCAGAGCGCAAGTAGTCTCCGTACGAAAAACCTCCCGGAAGCAGAATTCCGTCGTAGTCATCCAAATTATCAGCATCGTGCCAAACGTATTCGACTTCTTCCCCGAGTTCGTCTTTAATCGCATGATACATATCCACATCACAGTTAGAGCCTGGAAATACGATTACGGCAAATTTCACTGACCAACACACTCCTCAATTTCGTAACGGTAGTCTTCAATGACCGGATTTGCTAATAAGCGATCACACATTTCACGAACGACTTCCTCAACGTCACGATCAGATTTTTTTAACGTCAGCTCCATATATTTTCCGATTCGCACCTCTTCTACTTCCGTGTACGACATGCTGTGTAACGAGTTTTTCACCGCTGTTCCTTGTGGATCTAATACACTTTCACGTAACGTGACGAAAATTTTTACTTTGTACATGTTTCTGTTCCCCCTAATCGATTCAAAATTTCTTCGTAAGCTTCCGTTAAAGTGCCTAAATCTCGACGAAAGACGTCTTTATCTAACTTTTGATTTGTTTCTTTGTCCCAGAGACGACATGTATCTGGTGAAATCTCATCGGCTAGTAAAATCGTTCCGGCAGCATCTTTTCCAAACTCTAACTTAAAATCTATTAATCTAACGTTTAATTTCGAAAATAATTGCTTTAATACATCATTTACACGGAACGCTTGTTGCTTGATCAGCTCTAGTTCTTCTTTAGTGGCAATGTTTAAAATGTCGATATGTTCGTCTGTGATTAACGGGTCTCCTAAGTCGTCATTTTTGTAATAAAACTCAATAATTGGGCGTTTCAGCGTTATCCCTTCTGCTATACCAAGACGCTTTGCTAAACTACCCGCTAACACATTACGAACAACGACTTCTAACGGAATAATCGTCACACGTTTGACAAGCTGCTCATAATCGGATAGTTGCTTGATAAAATGATTGGCAATTCCTTCTTCTTGTAATCTTCCGAAAATAACGCTTGTAATTTGATTATTTAACGCACCTTTCCCTTGAATAACCGCTTTTTTCTCCCCGTTGAAGGCGGTCGCTTCATCTTTGTACTCGACCCATAGCACTTGATCTTCTGTTGTCGCAAAAATTTTCTTCGCCTTTCCTTCGTAAAGAAGCGCTTGTTTTTCCATCGAGCGAACCTCCATATTAGGAAAATTAGAAATCTTCTGTCTAAAAATTTTAGGGGTGGAAGGGGAGAACCCCTTCCTGTCAACATTAGTCGTTTAAACCGAGGCGTTCAAAGATGGTGTCGACATGTTTTAAATGATAGTTGTAATCAAAACAATCATCGATTTCTTTCTTCGAAAGTTTCGCCGTAATTGTTTCATCTTGCTCAATTAACTGACGAAACGGAACTTGTAATTCCCACGCTTTCATCGCATTTGGTTGAACCGTATCATACGCTTCTTCACGTGTCATTCCTTTGTCGATTAAAGCTAACAGCACTCGTTGAGAATAAATAAGACCTAACGTTTTTTCCATATTACGCTTCATATTTTCTGGAAAAACAGTTAAGTTTTTGATGATATTTCCAAAACGGTTAAGCATGTAGTTTAAAGCGATCGTTGCATCCGGTAAGATGATCCGTTCAGCAGATGAATGCGAGATATCTCGCTCGTGCCAAAGTGGGACGTTTTCATACGCTGTCATCATATAGCCTCGAATGACCCGAGCCATACCGGTCATATTTTCTGAACCGATCGGATTCCGTTTATGCGGCATCGCTGAAGATCCCTTTTGGCCTTTGGCGAAAAATTCTTCCACTTCGCGTGTTTCACTTTTTTGTAGTCCGCGAATTTCCACTGCAAACTTTTCAATGGACGTGGCAATTAAGGCAATTGTAGCTAAGTAATGCGCATGGCGGTCCCGTTGCAACGTTTGCGTGGAAATAGGTGCTGGTTCTAAGCCAAGTTTTTCACACACATACGCTTCTACAAACGGGTCGATATTGGCATATGTTCCAACCGCACCGGAAATTTTTCCGACTTGAACCCCTTTAGCCGCTTGTTTAAAGCGCTCTAGATTGCGCTTCATTTCTTCATACCAAAGAGCTAACTTCAGTCCAAACGTTGTCGGTTCGGCATGCACTCCGTGGGTGCGTCCCATCATGACGGTATATTTATGTTCCTTCGCTTTTTGACGTAAGATCTCTATGAAGTTTTCTAAGTCTTTTAATAAAATTTCGTTGGCTTGTTTTAACAAATACGAAAGGGCTGTATCAACGACATCTGTTGAAGTAAGTCCGTAGTGAACCCATTTGCGTTCTTCTCCTAATGTTTCAGAAACCGCTCGAGTAAACGCAACAACGTCATGGCGCGTTTCTTCTTCGATCTCTTTTATACGAGCGACGTCAAACGACGCGTTTTCGCGAATTTTTTGGACGTCTTCTTTTGGAATCACTCCAAGTTCTGCCCAAGCTTCACACGCTAAAATTTCTACCTCTAACCAAGCGCGGAATCGATTTTCTTCTGTCCAAATCGCTCCCATTTCAGGTCGAGTATAACGTTCAATCATGCTTTTTTTCCTCCGATTCTTTCTTTCATCCAAATTTGACTTTGATTAATTTCTTCTAGTGTTCGATCCACATCGTCTGTTAAAACGGTAATATGGCCCATCTTTCGATTCGTTTTCGCTTCCTTTTTTCCGTAAAGATGGAACGACCAATGTGGATAGCGACCAATTCGCTGAATAGCTTCCTCCATATGTTGCCCTAATACATTGACCATAACGGCCGGTTTCAGTAAGGTTGTGTCCTTTAATGGCCAATTACAGATGGCCCGAATATGTTGGGCAAACTGAGAGGTGGCACAAGCTTCAATCGAAAAGTGCCCTGAATTATGAGGCCGTGGTGCTAACTCGTTAATAAGGACCTCGCTATCGGATGTAATGAACATTTCCACTGCAAGCGTACCGACCAATTGTACATAGTCCGCAATTTTTTTCGCTTCTTGAATTGCTTGCCATTGTAAATGTTCGGAAATACGGGCAGGAACAATGGTCTTATGCAAAATATTGTTCACGTGAATGTTTTCAGCGACTGGTAAAACGGTTGTTTCTCCGTTTGTTGACCGTGTTACAATGACGGAAATTTCTTTTTCAAACGGTACCCATTTTTCTAATACACAAGGACCATGCTCAAGAAGTTGCATAGCTCTTTTTACGTCCGATTCTTCACGAATCACGACTTGACCTTTTCCATCGTACCCACCAGTCGCCGTTTTTAACACCGCTGGAAATCCAAGTGTAGATATGTGCAACTCCAAGTCTGCATCCGTATAGATCGCTTGGTATGGTGCTACGTTCGCTCCCGCTTTCACGATAGCTTCTTTTTCATAAATTCGATGTTGGGTAATTCGAATTAACTCCGCTCCTTGAGGGACGTAACTGATGGTTTGCAGCCATTTAAGTGATTCATAATCAATATTTTCAAACTCATACGTAATCACATCACTGACATCTGCTAATTGCTTTAATGCGTTACGGTCCGAAAACGAAGCGGTAATTTCTATATCCGCCACTTGTCCGCAAGGGGAGTCAGTGCTGGGATCTAACACAGCTATTCGAAAGCCAGCTTCCTTAGCTGCTAGTGCCATCATTCGGCCAAGCTGACCGCCGCCGATAATCCCGATCGTTTGGCCAGGGAGAATCGTTTTAGCCAAGTTGATCACTGCTTTCTAATACGGTTTGTTTAATCTCGTTTCGGCGGTTTTCTAAGCGATTAGCTAATTCGATATTATTAATGGCTAATATTTGTGCGGCCAATAAACCAGCATTGACTGCACCTGCTTTGCCAATCGCAACCGTCGCCACCGGAACACCCCCCGGCATTTGAACAATTGAAAGGAGGGAATCTAAGCCATTTAACGCTTTGGATTGAACTGGCACCCCGATGACAGGTAGGGTCGTTTTCGCTGCCACCATCCCCGGCAGGTGGGCCGCTCCACCAGCACCAGCAACAATGACCTGAATGCCCCGTTCTTTCGCTGTTTCGGCATATTCAAACATGTAGTCAGGTGTTCGATGAGCCGAAACCACCTTTTTCTCGTACGGAATGTTCAGCTCTTCTAAAATATCGCAACAATGTTTCATTGTATCCCAATCCGAAGTACTTCCCATGATGACTCCAACTTGCGGTACCATACTCATCCCCCTATTGTGATCCTCGTTATTCCAACAAAAAACCAGGTCGCCTTTTCTATAAGAGAAAGCAGACGACCTGGGATGAGAAAAGGGCATAAAAATCCCTAAACATACGTCCAGATAATCTCTTTCCCTCATAGTCCGATCATTTACGGTGATCGGGTAGATACTTATGGGCCATATTCCCATGATTATATGAGGGTTATCATTTTGTCACTCTCATCTTACCAGTCTTAGCTTTACATTGTCAACCAAAAATCGAACATTAGTAAAATCAAGAAAATAAATGTTCGGATTTTACGTTACTTTTTTCCCTTCAAAGACGATTTTTCGACCAATTGGTACGATTTCTTTTACTCCTTGTTGAATTACTTCCTGAAAAATAGGTTCTTCCATCCGTCGAATGGGGGTATATCCTTCTATTTTCATTCGTTCTAAGCATTGATCAATCGTTTCATGTTCGAGTACTTCGAATCGTTTCTTATTTTTGCTCATTTTTCAACTTCCCTTTTTTTACAGTCTTTACCCAGAAACCTCCGTAAATCGTTTTCGGCTCATACGAAATGATGAAGGCTTTCGGATCCAGCTCCTTGATCGTCTGGTATAAGTTTAGCTCATATTTGCGCGGAGTTAAAATGGACAGGGCCATTCGATCTCCTTCTAACCCTTGTGCTTGCCAAGTCGTCACTCCATACCCTTTTGTTCGCAATTGCTTCGGTAAATCCACATCATATTCTCTCGTAATAACATTAACCGTAATATAACCAAGGGCAAGCTTTTCCTCGATCTTCATTCCAACAATGACACCTAAACCATATCCAACAGCATACGCGATTAAGTTTTGGATTTCATTCAAATTTTCGAGCACCAGTCCTAAACCAACAACATAAATAATAATTTCCAGCATACTAATAAATGCTGCTAAATACCGATGCCCCTTCAATGTTAAAATCATACGAATCGTAAAAAACGATACGTAGACGATATTAATAATTAAAATAATGGCCATCATCACCAAACTATTTTCTAGCAAAGCAAACTCCCCCTTTCAACTATGGTTAGCCTATTCGTTTGGCATAAATACAGTATCATATTAACTTTAAACGATTTTTTCATGATTAAACATTTTTCAAGAAAAAAAATATGGGAACTTTTTGTATGCTTAAGTTCCCATTAAAGATATTGGTTTATGTACACCTTTGCTCAGCATTCACTTCTATAATTTTTTGACAAATTAATTTGGCAAGAATCTCATAACCCGCTTCTCCAAAATGAAGCCCATCGTTCCGTTCACCATATAAAATGGTTTGATAATTTTCTCTAGTAATCACTTCTGTGAAAAAGTCAATCAAATGTCCCTGTAAGTCGGGCAGCCAATTTATAGGTTAACATCGGTTGGGTAAGTCCTTCTTTTCTTGCGGTAATACTATCTCCAAAGCAAACGATGGTTGGTACGGTCCTCCCCCTTCTTTACGGTAACAATTTTGGGGAGCTTCAAGATAAAAAGATGGCGACTTACCTTTTCTATTATCGATGATGTTTAGACAGGAATTCTATACGGTTGTTAAAAGGGTCTCGGAAGCTGAAACGAGACACATGAGGAATCGGTGTTTCTTCATTAATCTGAATCCCTTTATTAAGTAAATATTCTTTGACGGACTGGAGATCTTCAACTTCAAAGGCCGGATGGCTTTTGCTATTGTAACCATCACGATTTTCTACCCCAATATGTAATTCGATGTCTCCAACTTGATACCATAACCCGCCGTTCTTTTTAAGTGCGTCTGGTTTTTCAATTTCTTGAAATCCTAAGATGCCACTGTAAAACGCTCGGGCTTCATCTTCAGCTCCTACCGGTATACATATTTGAACATGGTCTAAACGTTTGACGTGAATATTCATAAAATTACCTCCTGCATATTTTCTCTTTATACGTTCTATTCGTACTAATGAACCAATTCCTATTTTAACATTTTTTTCTTTTTGACCTTATTTAATTTACACACTATTTCGACTTTTTACTTTCTGATTGTTTAAGTCAATGGCTAGTAAAAAGATACATAAACAAAAAAACAGAGCCGCAATACTTCGACTCTGTTTTAGCTAGCCTGGCAGCGTCCTACTCTCGCAGGGAAGACCCCCAACTACCATCGGCGCTGAGGAGCTTAACTTCCGTGTTCGGTATGGGAACGGGTGTGACCTCCTCGCCAT